>DASYZF010000001.1:0-3945 GCA_035946515.1 Gammaproteobacteria bacterium
CGTAACCGCCCCGCGATGGCGGTCACGCTTTCCAGCAGTTTCCACACGGCCTATGATGGAGCTCGCTTGAGCCCTGCCCGTCCGCGCCCGCGTCTCCTGAAGGAGAGCCCCATGCCCACCGCCACCCGCGGCTACGCTGCCCAGTCCGCCGCCGCTCCCGTCGCGCCCTTCAGTTTCGAGCGCCGCGATCCGCGCGCGGACGACGTGGTCATCGACATCCTCTACTGCGGCATCTGCCACACCGACATCCACCAGGCGCGCAACGAGTGGGGCCGCAGCAGATACCCCATGGTGCCGGGCCACGAGATCATCGGCCGGGTCTCGGGCGTGGGCAAAGCCGTGAAGGACTTCAAGCCGGGCGACATGGTGGGCGTGGGCTGCATGGTGGATTCCTGCCAGCAGTGCGAGCCCTGCCGGCACGACCTGGAGCAGTTCTGCGCCGAGGGTCCCACCTTCACCTATAACGGCACGGACCGGCAGGATAAGACCCCCACCTACGGCGGCTATTCCGAACGCATCGTGGTGTCCCGCAAGTTCGTGCTGCGCCTGCCCAAGGGCCTCGATCCCAAGGCCGCCGCACCCCTGCTCTGCGCCGGCATCACCACCTATTCGCCCCTGCGCCGCTGGCAGGCGGGCAAGGGCACGAAGCTCGCGGTGGTGGGCCTGGGGGGCTTGGGCCACATGGCCCTCAAGTTCGGCAAGGCCTTCGGCGCGGACGTCACGCTCTTCACCCGCACCCCCGGCAAGGAGCCGGAGGCCAGGCGCCTCGGTGCCGACCACGTGGTGCTCTCGACGGACGCCAGGCAGATGAAGGACGCGGCCGACCGCTTCGACCTCATCATCGACACCGTGCCCAACGAGCACGACGTCCACCCCTATCTCTCCACCCTGAAGCGCGACAGCAGCTACGTGATCGTGGGCCAGCTCACGCCCTTGCTGCCGCCGGTGCAGCCGGGCGCCCTCATCACCGGCCGCAAGTCCCTCACCGGCTCGCTGATCGGCGGCATCGCCGAGACCCAGGAGATGCTGGACTTCTGCGGCAAGCACGGCATCGTCTGCGACATCGAGACCATCGCCATTCAGGACATCAACGGGGCTTACGAGCGGATGCTGAAAAGCGACGTGCGCTATCGCTTCGTGATAGATATGACTTCTTTATCCAAATAATAGCTTCTTCAAGCCAACCAAAAAGCGTCGCGAGCGAAGATAGAACGAGGCGCGGGAGGCGAGCAACCGGAGCGTACTTTTGGTGTACGTGAGGATTGCGAGCCGGACCGCAACGAAGTTATATCGAGCGCAGCAGCTTTTTGAGTTGGCTCAGGCGAAGAGCTCCTTGAGCTTTTCGCCTGGATTATCCGCTCGCATGAAGACCTCCCCCACGAGGAAGCCTTCGACGCCGTGCCGGCGCATGTTGGCGACGTCCTCCCGGCTCTTGATGCCGCTCTCAGTCACCACCAGGCAGCCTTTCGGGATGCGCGACAGCAGCCCCAGGGTCACGGCCGGATCGGTGTGGAAGCTCGTGAGGTCCCGGTTGTTGATGCCCACGAAGGGCGGCTTGAGCGCCAGCGCCCGCTCCAGTTCCTCTGCGTCGTACACTTCCAGCAGCGCGTCCATGCCGAGGTCGGCGGCGAGCGCCGCCAGCTCCCGGAGCTGGGCATCGCCCAGGGCCTTCACGATGAGCAGGATGCAGTCCGCACCCATGACCCGCGCCTCGTAGACCTGCCAGGGATCGACGATGAAATCCTTGCGCAGCACCGGCAACGCGCAGGCGGCGCGGCCCTGCCTGAGGTACTCCGGCTCGCCGTGGAAGAACTGCCGGTCCGTGAGGATGGAGAGGCAGCTCGCGCCGGCGGCGGCGTAGCTCCTGGCGATGGCGGCGGGATCGAAAGCCTGGCGCAGCAGGCCCTGGCTCGGCGAGGCCTTCTTGATCTCGGCGATCACCGCCGGCCGGCCGGCCTGTGCCGCCGCCTGGAGCGCGCCCAGGAAATCCCGGGACTCCGGTGCGCGTTCCACCTCGGCCTTGAGTTGGCGTAGCGGCCTCGCCTCGCTCCCGGCGCGCACCTCCTCCGCCTTGGCGGCCAGGATCTTCCGGAGGATGTCCGTATCCCGGCTCATCGGGTGGCTTCCACGTATTCCTTCAGCTTGCGTGCCGCCCCGCCGGAGCCGATCACTTCCCGGGCCTTGTCCACGCCTTTAGGCAGACTGTCTGCCAGATCTGCGGCGTAGATCGCCGCCCCGGCGTTCAGCAGCGTCATATCGTGCGCCGGCCCCGGCTTGCCCGACAGCGCCTCCTGGATGAAGGCGTGGCTCTCCTCGGGGCTCTGCACCAGCAAGGGCTCGAGGGGCTGGCGACGCACGCCGAAATCCTCGGGTTGGACGCGGTAGCGCTTGATCGCGCCGTCCCTGAGCTCCGCCACGCTGGTGGGCGAGGCGATGCTGATCTCGTCCAGCCCATCCTCGGAATGCACCACGAGCACGTGCCGGCTCCCCAGGGATTGCAACACGTGGGCGATGGGTTCCACCCAGCGCTCCGCGAACACACCCATGAGCTGGTGGGGCGCGTTCGCCGGGTTGGTGAGCGGTCCCAGCAGGTTGAACAGGGTGCGGGTGCCGAGCTCCCGTCGCGGCGCGGCGGCGTAGTGGGCCGCCGGATGGTGGGCCGGGGCGAACATGAAGCCGAAACCGATCTTCTCGATGCTCTCCGCCACCCGTTCCGGCGGCTGCTCGATCTGCACGCCCATGGCCTCCAGCACGTCGGCGCTGCCGGACTTGCTCGACATGGAACGGTTGCCGTGCTTCGCCACGTGGCCGCCGGCGGCGGCCACCACGAAAGCGGCGGCGGTGGACACGTTGAACAACCCCCTGGCATCGCCGCCGGTGCCGCAGGTGTCCACCAGGTGCGCGGCCCCGACCTTCACCGGCAGCGCGAACTCGCGCATGACGCGGGCTGCGGCGCTGATCTCCGTCACCGTCTCGCCCTTGGCGCGCAAGCCGGCGAGGAAGCCGCCGATCTGGGTGGGGGTGGCGCCGCCGGTCATGATCTGGCGCATCACGGCTTCCATCTCGCCGGAGCTGAGGTCCTTGTGGCTGACGATGTTGCCGATGGCCTCTTTGATGTCCACGTCACTTCACCCCTTGAAGGAAGTTACGCAGCAGGTCGTGGCCGTATTGTGTGAGGATGGACTCCGGGTGGAACTGCACCCCCTCGATGGGCAGCGTCTTGTGGCGCACACCCATGATCTCCTCCATCCCGCCCTCATCATCCTCCGTCCAGGCGGTCACTTCCAGGCAATCGGGCACCGAGTCCTTGGCGATCACCAGGGAATGGTAGCGGGTGGCCTGGAAACCGTCCGGCAGGTCCCGGAACACGCCCGCGCCCCGGTGACGTATCTTCGACACCTTGCCGTGCATCACTCGCCCCGCGTGCACGATGCGCCCGCCGAAGGCCTGGCCGATGCCCTGGTGCCCGAGGCACACGCCGAGGATGGGGAACTCGCCGCCCAGCTTCTGGATGAGCTCCACGCAGATGCCGGCTTCGCTCGGGGTGCAGGGCCCGGGGGAGATCACGATGCGTTCGGGTTTCAGGGCCGCCACCTCGGCCACGGACAGGGCATCGTTGCGATAGACCCGCACGTCCGCCCCCAGTTCGCCCAGGTACTGCACTAAGTTGTATGTAAAGGAATCGTAGTTATCGATCATCAATATCATGGCTACTCTCCGCGCCGGTTGCCGGAGCGCGTCATCTCCACCGCCCGCATCAACGCTCTCGCCTTGTTCAAGGTCTCACGCCACTCGTTCACCGGCACCGAATCGTGCACGATGCCGGCGCCCGCCTGCACGTGCAGCCGGCCGTCCTTGATGACGGCGGTGCGGATGGCGATGGCCGTGTCCAGGTTGCCGTTCCAGCCGATGTAGCCCACGGCGCCGGAATAGATGCCGCGCTTC
>DASYZF010000002.1:0-2479 GCA_035946515.1 Gammaproteobacteria bacterium
TGCAGCGCAACCTGCATACCCTGAAGGGCGGCGCGCGCATGGCGGGCTTGAGCCCCATGGGCGACCTGTCCCACGAGATGGAGACCGTGCTCACCGACGTGGTGGACGGGCGCATCGCCGCCTCCACCGAGCTCTTCATCCTGCTGAACCGTTCCGTGGACCGCCTGCACCGCATGATGGAGCAGGCCTACGCCAACCAGCCGATCTACGACGCCGGCGACCTCGTCATCGACCTGAAGCGCGTGCACGGCCACACCGTGGACCACGAGCTCGAGCCGCAGGCTCCCGAGGAGCGCTTCGAGTCCGTCACCATCATGCCGCCGCCGCCGATCATCGACGAGACCGGCGGCAGCACGCGCCTCACCCAGAGCCTGCCGGGCGAGCGCAGCCGGCCCGGCCGCGCCTCCCTGCCCGTGGAACCCCAGCCCCCTCTGCCCGAGGACGAGACCCAGGCCGCGGAAGCGGCGCTCGGCGGCGACGGCGAGCGCCGCACCGGCTCCCGCATCCAGTACGAGCTGGTCCGCGTCCGCGCCGACCTCCTGGAGAACGCCCTCAACTTCGCGGGCGAGGTGGGCATCTACCGCTCACGCCTCGAACAGCAGGTCAACACCATCAACTTCAACCTGGGCGAACTCGAACAGACGGTGGCGCGCCTGCGCGACCAGCTGCGCAAGCTCGAGATCGAGACCGAGGCCCAGATCCGCTCCCAGTACATCCAGGAGGCCGGCGAGGACGTCAACCCCGACTTCGACCCGCTGGAGATGGACCAGTTCTCCACCATGCAACAGCTGTCCCGCGCGCTCGCCGAGTCCGTGGGCGACCTGGTGAGCATCCAGGCGCTATTGACCAACCAGGCCCGCGAGGCCGAGACGCTGCTCCTGCAGCAGTCGCGCGTCACCACCGAGCTGCAAGACGGCCTCATGCGCACGCGCATGGTGCCCTTCTCCCGCCACGCCCAGCGGCTGCGCCGCGTGGTGCGGCAGACGGCGGACGAGGAAGGCAAGCAGGTCGACTTGCGGTTCATCGGCGCCGAAGGCGAGATGGACCGCCAGGTGCTGGAGCGCGTGCTCGCCCCCCTGGAGCACATGCTGCGCAACTCCGTGGTGCACGGCATCGAGGACGGCAAGACCCGCCAGCAGCACAAGAAACCGGCCAACGGCGCCATCAGCATCGCGCTCCACCGCGAAGGCTCGGAAGTGGTGATGGAGGTCATGGACGACGGCGGCGGCCTCAACATCAGGGCCATCCGCAAGAAGGCCGAAGAACTCGGCATGACCACCAAGGACGCGCGGCTCTCCGAGCGCGACATCATGCAGTTCATCCTCGAACCCGGTTTCTCCACCGCCGCCAAGGTCACCCAGTCGGCCGGCCGCGGCGTGGGCATGGACGTGGTGGCGAGCGAGATCAAGCAGCTCAGCGGCACGCTGCGCATCGATTCCACCGCGGGCCAGGGCGCCAAGTTCACCGTGCGCCTGCCCTTCACCCTGTCCATCACCCAGGCCTTGCTGGTGAAGGTGGCCGAGCAGCCCTACGCCGTGCCGCTGCCCGCCATCGAGGCCATCGCGCGCATCCCGCGCATGCAGCTCGAGCAGCTCATGGCCGGCGAGAACCCGGTCTACGTCTACGGCGGCCGCCACTACCGGCTGCAGCACCTCTCGGTGCTGCTCGGCATCGGCGCGCCCCAGTTCGCCGAAGAGCTCACCGCCGTGCCGCTGCTGCTGGTCCGGTCCGGCGACTCCTCCATCGCGCTCATCACCGAAGGCATGCAGGGCAGCCGCGAGGTGGTGGTCAAGTCCGTGGGCCCGCAGGTGGGCAGCATCCGCGGCCTCTCCGGCGCCACCATCCTGGGCGACGGCAGCATCCTCCTGATCCTGGACGTGAGCGCCCTGGCGCGCAGCGTCACCCTGCCCGAGACCGAGCAGGTGGCCGTGGAGGAGCGCGAGGCTCCCCAGGAAGACACCCGCACCTTCGCCATGGTGGTGGACGACTCCATCACCGTGCGCCGCGTCACCCAGCGCCTCCTGGAGCGCTACAACATGCGCGTCATCACCGCGAAGGACGGCGTGGACGCCCTGGCGCTGCTGCAGGAGAACATCCCCGACGTCATGCTGCTGGACATCGAGATGCCGCGCATGGACGGCTACGAGCTCGCCCAGCACATGCGCAACGACGAGCGCTTCAAGGGCATCCCGATCATCATGATCACCTCGCGTACCGGCGAGAAGCACCGCAACCGCGCCATGGAGATCGGGGTCAACAAGTATCTGGGCAAGCCCTACCAGGAGGCCGAGCTCCTGGAGAACATCCAGGAACTGGTGGGCAAGTTCAACCCGCAGCGGACCAGCTGGTGATGCATGGCTGAACAGCTCGAAGAGGTCTACAGCCTGCTCATCCCCTTCGCTGGGGGCAAGCTCATCCTGCCGCGCGTCTCCGTGGCCGAGGTCACCGGTTTCCTCCGCCCCAAGCCCGTGCGCGGCGC
>DASYZF010000003.1:0-4384 GCA_035946515.1 Gammaproteobacteria bacterium
CCAGGTAGGCGTAGTAGGCCTTGCCGTCCGGCAGGGTGGTCACGGCGAGGGCGGTGCGGGCGTGGGGCAGGTAGGTGCCGGTGAAGAACGTCTGCAGCCGCTGGTAGGCGGGGATCACCGTGCCGCTGATGGCGATCTTGGCGTCCGTCTGCAGCTTCGCCCAGGTGGCGGCGTCGATGTCCACGTTCGGCGCCTGCTTCACGAAGGGGGTGTAGAAGGGGCTCTTGGTCGGGTCGGTGACGTTGTTGTCGGCGATCTGTTGAGGGATGAGGTCGGCCACCACCTTGGGCAGCACCCGGCCCTCGGTCACGCCCTGCTGCAGCAGCGCGATAGTGCCGTCCATGTAGGGGGCGAAGGTCTGCAGGCGCTTCAGCCAGTCCTGGTAATCCTTGAGCTTCTCGAAACGCAAGGACTGGGCGGCGATGTCGCCCACGGTCTGGATGCCGCCGAGCTGGTTCAGGGGGAACAGGTACTCGTGGAAATTGTACGAGTCGTCTTCATCCTGGCGGCGCCATTTGAAGAGGTCGTAGCTCACCTTCTCCTGGGGCGAGAGGGCGTTGCGGTCGATGGCCAGGAGATCCTTCAGGTCCTGATCGCTCTCAGCGTGCTGTTTGACCACGGCCTGCAGGCTCGCGTCCGGCCACAGGTCGTTGTAGGGACAGTCGCCCAGGTCCGAGCAGTAGACCGGGTCCTCGCGCAGGGTGCGCTGCCATTCACGGTCGAAGAGCTTGTGCAGTGCGACGGAAGCGCCGTCATCCGCCGCGGGGGCGGGCAGGCTGAAGGCGATGGCGAGCAAGAAGGTCGCGAGGGATACATAGCTGAGCTTCATGTTGACCTCCGGGTGATCAGGCCGCCAGCAGGCGTTCGACGCGCTGCAGGAAGTGTAGCGGTAATCCTTCGACATCCAAAGCCGTGTAGCGTTCCGCGAAACGCCGCGCCGCCAGGGTAAATGCCGGTTCCTCCAGAAGCCGCTGCAGCTTCTGACGCATGCCCGCGGGCCGCAGCTGCGGCGCGGCCAGGCCGGCCTCGAGCTTCAGTACCGCGCCGGCGTTGATTAACATCTCCAGCTGGAGCGGCAGGAGCAGCAGCGGCTTTCCCGCCAACAGCATGCGCGCCAGGATGCCGTGCCCGCCGTGCAGGATGGCGAGATCGCAATCCCGGGCGACCGCGTCGATATCGAGCAGTGCCGTGGTGAATCTGAGTTTATCGCAGGCATAGCGGGCGAGGAGTTCGGGAGCGAGGCCGGGCGCATGGATCAGCGTAGGTTGGCCGCTGTCCCTGAGCGCATCCAGCAGCGCCGTTTGGGTGGCGAAGGGCTTGAGGTAGGCGAAGATACGTTGCCCCTGGCCCGTGGGCCATTCCGGCTGGCTGCCGCCGCGGAGCAGCAGGGGCCCCAGGTATTCCGCGGTCCCGCGGAAGCCGGCGTAGTTGTCCAACTCCCGGCAGGTGCACAGCGCGATGGAGTCGGCGGGATAGAGCTGGCCCAGGTAATCCAGCACCGGCGCCTTGAGACCCCTCAGTACCGCGTTGCTGACGTCCAGCGCCCGGACCTCGTCTCGCGCGAGTATGGCCGTATCCAGGTCCTCCCAGGGACGCAGGCTGGGCAGAGGGCTGAGGTCCGGAGGCACCACGAAGCCGTAGCCGGTGGCGAGGCACTTCAAGCCGCTTCCCCGGGCCGCGAGCATCGCCGTCGGGCTGTATTCCGAGATCAGCAGCTCCGCGCCAGTGCGCGCGAAGATCTCGCGCCAGGCGGCGGCCCGAGCCATCACGTCCTCGGCCCGGTTGAAACAGGTATGCAGCAGGATCTGCGGATAGCTGTGCAGGACCACGTTGCCTGGCACTTGGCGGTTGGCAGGGGCCTCGAGCACCGGTATGTCGTGGTTGCCCAGCAAGGCTCGGGCGGTGGCAGGTTCGCGCACCGCGAACGTCACATCGTGACCGGCGGCCTTCAGCGGCAAGGCCAGGGAAATCAGGGGCGCCATGTGGCCATAACCGGCGCCGAGTTCCCAGCTCATCAAGATACGGGCCATGGCTTGTGATGCGTGCCGGTGGGGGAGGTCCACTGTACCGGATGGCGGCGGCCCCGCAAGGCGGCATGGAACGGGGGGTGGGTTTCCGGTATCATTTTCCGCCTCCGGCAGCGGTTTTCCTTGGCTGCCGGAAGCTCCTCGTAGCGGTATTCGGCAGGGCGGTGGGTCTCCCGCCGCCCTTTGGTTTTCAGCCACTCCAGGATCCGTCCTCAGCATGGGCAAACACACGCCTCTCTACGCTTCCCACTTGGCCGCCGGCGCGCGCATGGTCGATTTCGGCGGCTGGGACATGCCGGTGAACTACGGCTCCCAGATCGACGAACACCACGCGGTGCGCCGCGACGCCGGCATGTTCGACGTCTCCCACATGACCGTGGTGGACCTCGAGGGGCCGCGGGTGCGCGAGTTCCTGCAGAAGCTGCTCGCCAACGACGTGGCCAAGCTCAAGGAGCGCGGCAAGGCGCTCTACAGCTGCATGCTGGACGCTGAGGCCGGCATCATCGACGACCTCATCGTGTACTTCATGCGCGACGACTGGTTCCGCATGGTGGTGAACGCCGCCACCCACGACAAAGACCTGGCCTGGATAAGCAAGCAAGCGGCGCCCTTCGGCGTGAAGCTCGCCGAGCGCGACCTCGCCATGCTGGCGGTGCAGGGTCCCAAGGCCCGCGAGAAGGCGGCCTCGGTGCTGCCGGCCGCGCTGCGCGAGCCGGCCCTGGCCTTGAAGCCCTTCAGCGCGGCGGACGGCGAGGGCCTGTTCGTGGCCCGCACCGGCTACACCGGCGAGGACGGTTTCGAGATCATGATCCCGGTGGCGCAGGCCGCCGCCTATTGGAAGCGGCTCATGGAGGCGGGTGTCGCCCCTTGCGGCCTCGGCGCCCGCGACACCCTGCGCCTCGAGGCGGCCATGAACCTCTACGGCTCCGACATGGACGAGACCACCACGCCGCTGGAGTCCGGCCTCGGCTGGACCATCGCCTGGGAGCCGGGCGAGCGCGACTTCATCGGGCGCAAGGCGCTCCTGGCCCAGCGCGATGCGGGTCCCAAGCGCAAGTTCGTGGGCCTGGTGCTGGAAGACAAGGGCGTGCTGCGCGGCCACCAGAAGGTGATCGCCGACGGCGCCGGTGAGGGCGAGATCACCAGCGGCACCTTCTCGCCGACGCTGGAGCGCTCCATCGCGCTGGCGCGCGTGCCCGTCGCCACCGGCGACGAGGTGCAGGTGGACATCCGCGGACGCCTCTGCAAGGCGCGCGTGGTGAAGCCGCCTTTCGTGCGCAACGGCAAGGCGCTGATTAAATGAAAAAGCACCTCCCTGTGCTTTTTCATCTCGAAAGCGAAAGGCGTGGCTTTCGCTTTCTCCGTCCTCAAACACTGGTGTGTTTGAGGACGCCGGCACATCCATGTTGCCGGACGACAGCCGATACCGTGGCTACCATAATTTAGACGGAGAACCTCGATGAGCAAGATCCCCGCCGACCTCAAGTACACCAAGAGCCACGAATGGGTGAAGCTCGGCGCCGACGGCGTCGCCACCATCGGCATCACCGACCATGCCCAGGAAGCCTTGGGTGACCTCGTGTACGTGGAGCCCCCGAAGCAGGGCCGCAAGCTCGCCGCGGGCGAGGCCTGCGCCGTGGTGGAGTCGGTGAAGGCCGCTTCCGACGTCTACAGTCCCATCGCCGGCGAGGTGGTGGAGGGCAACGAGGCCTTGAACAGCGCCCCCGAGCAGATCAACCAGGATGCCTACGGCGCCTGGCTGATGCGCATCAAGCCGGCCAACGCCGCCGACGTGGCCGCCCTGATGGACGCCAAGGCCTACGAGAAGTTCCTGGCGGACGAGGGCCATTGAGCCCTGCCGTCCGCACCCCATATATATGAGCCCGACCCGAGCCCGATAAGCAGATGAACGCCGTCACCGGATTACCCATGAGCTCCCGCACCGCCCTGGACGAACTCGAACAGCACGACGCCTTCAGCGGCCGCCACATCGGCCCGGACGCCGCCGAGCAGCAGTCGATGCTGAAGGAGCTGGGTTTCGCCACCCGTGCCGCGCTCATGGAGGCCATCGTGCCGGCGGGCATCCGCCGCCAGGGCGTGCTGCCGCTCGGCAGCTTCACCGCCCCGGCCACGGAGCACGAGGCGCTCAACCGCCTGCGCAAGCTCGCCGACAAGAACCAGGTGCTCAAGTCCTTCATCGGCCAGGGCTACTACGGCAGCTACACCCCGGGCGTGATCTTGCGCACGGTGTTCGAGAACCCCGCCTGGTATACCGCCTATACCCCGTACCAGCCCGAGATCTCGCAGGGCCGCCTCGAGGCCCTGCTCAACTACCAGCAGATGGTGACCGACTTGAC
>DASYZF010000004.1:0-2917 GCA_035946515.1 Gammaproteobacteria bacterium
GCTGCCCTTGGCGAGGTAGGCGGGACGGCTCCCCTCGTCGGTACGCATATACAAGCTGCCCTTGTGCACGATGCCGAAGAAGCTCGCGCCGAGGTACAGGCCGTGACCCCCGAACATGGGGCGGACTTTTAAAGACCCGGCTTCCGAGAGTTGTTCCAGCACGAAGTCCAGGAAGGAGGCATCGCTCATGGGCGCAGGGGCGCCACCTGCCCCAATTCCCGATAGCGGCGATAGTCTCCGAGCACCAGGGCATGATCGAAGGCCAAGGTGGGTGGGTTTAGAGGATCGAAAGCCTGAGCTTGGGCCGCATCGTCGCCGCCCTTGGGCGCGCCCCGGGCTACACCTATATAGACGGCGGTGACCGTGTGGCCGCGAGGGTCCCGGGCCGGGTCCGAATACAGGCCGAGCAAGGCCTTGAGGCGTACCTTGAGACCGGTCTCCTCCTCCGCCTCGCGCACCGCCGCCCGCTCCAGGCTCTCCCCCACTTCCACGAAACCGCCGGGCAGGGCCCAGCCCGAGGGCGGGTTGCGGCGCTCGATGAGCACCACCCGACCGGGCTCGTCCAGGAGCTCGATGATCACGTCCGCCGCCAGGAGCGGCGTCACCGGCCTTGCCATCTCCCTCACCCCCACGACATCGATTTAGCCGTGTTTCCCCGTGAAGCGGATGATCTGCCGTCGCGACTTCTTATCGGGACGCTTCTCCGGCGCCGGGTTCGCGGGCGCCGCGTTGCGCCGCAACTCCGCACGCTCCAGGCGCAACCGCCGGCTCTCCTCGGTCTCCTGGTAGAGACCCAGGGCGACGCTCGCCGGGCCGCGCCGGCCGGAGAGGCCGTGCACCACCACTTCCATCGCCACTTCGCCGCGGCGCAGCACGATGGTGTCGCCGAGACGCACTTCCCGCGCCGGCTTCACCCGCGCGCCGTTCACCTGCACCTTGCCGCCGTTCACGGCCACGGTGGCGAGCGCGCGGGTCTTGAAGAGCCGCGCGGCCCACAGCCATTTGTCGAGGCGCACATCTCTGGGATCGTGCATGCAGACGCTCCGCCCTTCCGGGGCGATCCGCGTGGACCGCCCGGATCCCCACCATATATGAAAGAGCCCCGGGCCGCACCCCGGTAAAATCCCCGCTTGGTATAATCCGCAGCCGCATTCCCCTCTCCCGGAGCCGCCCTTGAACCAGGCTTTCCTGAAGCACCTGAGCCAGCAGACCGCCGGACTGCACGAGGCGGGGCTCTATAAATCGGAACGTGTCATCAGCACGCCGCAGCAGGCGGCGATCCGGGTGGCGGGCGGCGCCGAGGTGCTCAACTTCTGCGCCAACAACTACCTCGGACTCTCGGACCATCCGGCGCTGGTGAAGGCCGCCCAGGAATCCCTGCCCAAGTACGGTTTCGGCATGTCCTCGGTGCGCTTCATCTGCGGCACCCAGACGGTGCACAAGGAGCTGGAGGCGCGGCTCTCGAAGTTCCTCGGCACGGAAGACACCATCCTCTACTCCTCCTGCTTCGACGCCAACGGCGGGCTCTTCGAGACGCTGCTGGACGAGCAGGACGCCGTGATCAGCGACGCCCTGAACCACGCCTCCATCATCGACGGCGTGCGCCTCTGCAAGGCCAAGCGCTACCGCTACAACAACAACGACATGGCCGACCTCGAGGCCAAGCTCAAGGAAGCGGACGCCGCCGGCGTCCGCTACAAGCTCATCGCCACCGACGGCGTGTTCTCCATGGACGGCATCATCGCCGACCTCAAGAGCGTCTGCGACCTGGCCGACAAGTACCACGCGCTCGTGATGGTGGACGACTCCCACGCGGTGGGCTTCATGGGAGAGAAGGGCCGCGGCAGCCACGAGTTCCGCGGCGTCATGGGCCGGGTGGACATCCTCACCGGCACCCTGGGCAAGGCGCTGGGCGGCGCCTCCGGCGGCTATACCTCGGCGCGCAAGGAGATCGTGGAGTGGCTGCGCCAGCGCTCCCGGCCCTACCTCTTCTCCAACACCCTCGCCCCCAACATCACCGCCACCACCCTGAAGGTGCTGGACCTGCTGGAGGGTGACGACGGTCTGCGCAGGAAGGTGCACGCCAACAGCAAGCGTTTCCGCGAGGGTATGCAGAAGCTCGGCTTCAGGCTCGCCGGCGCCGACCATCCCATCATCCCGGTGATGCTGGGCGATGCCAAGCTCGCCAAGACCATGGCGGACGAGCTCTTGAACGAAGGCATCTACGTTATCGGCTTCTCTTTCCCGGTGGTGCCGAAGGACCAGGCCCGCATCCGCACCCAGATGTCCGCGGCCCACGAACCGGAACATATCGACAAGGCCATCGCGGCCTTCGGCAGGGTCGGCAAGCGACTCGGCGTCATCAAATAATCATCGAGGTCATGAGATGAAAGCTCTCGTCAAGGCCAAGTCACAAGAGGGAATTTGGCTCCAAGACATGCCCAAGCCGAAGATCGGGCATAACGATCTGCTCATCAAGGTCAAGAAGACCGCCATCTGCGGCACCGACATCCACATCTACAACTGGGACGAATGGGCCCAGAAGACCATCCCCGTGCCCATGACCGTGGGCCACGAGTTCGTGGGCGTGGTGGCGGAGATCGGCAGCGAGGTGCAGGGCTTCAAGGTGGGCGACCGGGTCTCGGGCGAGGGCCACATCACCTGCGGCCACTGCCGCAACTGCCGCGCCGGCAAGCGCCACCTGTGCCGCAACACCGTCGGCGTGGGTGTGAACCGCCCCGGCTGCTTCGCCGAGTACCTGGCGATCCCGGCGGTGAACGCCTTCCCGCTGCCGGACGACATCTCCGACGACATCGCCGCCTTCCTGGACCCGCTCGGCAACGCCACCCACACGGCGCTCTCCTTCGACCTCGTGGGCGAGGACGTGCTCATCACCGGCGCCGGCCCCATCGGCTGC
>DASYZF010000005.1:0-2319 GCA_035946515.1 Gammaproteobacteria bacterium
ACTGCGCGATGCTCCACACCCCGTAGTCGTTGGCCAGATGCAGGATGGCCAGGAACTGCTTGAGCTTGTCCAGCAAGGCCGAGTAATCCACGCCCTACCCCTTTCCTTATGGTCCCGCGGCCTGAGTGCCGTGCGGGGACCCTAAACTACCTTATTTTCGGGTAAATCGGGCGTTAAATCGGTCACCGATTCAAGGGGTTTTCTCCAGCAGACCCTTGAGATGCGGCAAGAGCTCGGGGTTATCCCGGAACACCGCCGTCAGCCCCCAGGCCAGCGTCGTCACCACCCGCTCCTCCCGGGCCCGGGGCGGTATCCCGCCGTGCTCCCAGATGCCATGCAAGGTCTCGTGGATCACCCCGTATACCGCTTCCTGCCCCTCGAGGTCTTCGGCGAGCTCGATGCGCCGGTCGTCGAACAGGATCTGGCCGTAGAGGCTCGGCAGCGCCTTGTATTCCACCCGGTATCGGGCCGGCCCGATCTTGAGCCGCTTCAGCAGGTTCAAGGCTGAACCCGTATCCAGGCTTGGCAGTCCCTGAGTTCCGTCACTGCCGTGGCATAAGCATCCCCATCCATCGCGTGCAGCGTGAGCAGCATCCGCGCCTTATCGGCCGGCGCCAGCGCCTCGAAACCCGCCGGCAGGAGCTGCAACTGCGCGGCCACCGGTTGCAGGCAGGTCACCGGCTTCGCCGGGAGGCGGGAGGGCGCGGCTGCCGGCATCGTAGAGCAACCTGAAACCAGGATCAGCGAAAGGATCGTGACAGGCAGGCAGGGGCGGCATCTTGGGTTCATGGCTCTCTCCGGGTCCAGTGGATTGAAACGGGGTGCGGGCGATGCGCTCCTGTAACGCGCGGCTGTCCGCCTTCAGGGCTTGCACACGGGTCGCCGCCGCCAGGGTCCTGGATTCCGTCGCCACATCGGCCCTGGCGGTCCGAGCTTCGGCTTTCACCGTCGCTTTCAATGCCGCCGAGGCGTCGATCCCGGCCTGCACGTGCATCCCATAGAAGAACGTGGCCGCGAGCAGCAGCGACCCTGCCAGCACGGCATAGGTTTTGAACATGGGGACCTCGAAAGGATTAAGAAGAAGTGGACCGTGGACGCCCGCGCAGGCCCATGAGCACCCCCACCCCCGTCGAGAGCGCGCCCACCCCGGCCCCGAACTCCGCCAGGTTGAAGGGTTGGTGCAATACCAGCACCGCATAGAGCTCGAGCCCGAAACCTTCCAGCATGGCGGCGGCCGCCACCAGGATCGCCTCATCCAGCGTCCCGTCTTCCTGCAGGAACATCCCCTTGAGAGGTTTCAAGTCCATGGATTTACCTCGCGGTGCTTTGATTCAAACGACTTGCCCTGCCTCCCGTCATTCCGGCGAAAGCCGGGTCGGTCGCATGCGACCGACGGGGCGCCAGGAAGGTGCTCCTGGACTTTCGGCTCAGCAGGGAAGCGCAGCCGAAAGCCAGTTCCAGAATGGACTCCCCATCCATATATCTCCCTTTCCTTTTGGTAGAGTGAAGAAGCGAGAGTGAGGCAACTTCACATCAGCCCTGACATCGAACCGATTCGCAATATCCGGCAGAGCCGCCCATACCGTTTCGGTAGTTCCCTCGCCACCGCCGTGCGGAATTCCAGGTCATCCGCCGCCGCGCCCCAATCCCCGCTGGCGCAGAGCCCGTAGAAAGTCGTGAAAGCCTGGGCCTTCGCCGCACCCAGGTTGAAAGCCATGTCGTTGAGGGCGGCTTGTCGCGCTTCATTCGCGGTCGGCCACCAGGGTCGCCGCCAAAGCCACCCGCAATTGCTCCCGAGGTCGTACTCATATTGGGCATCCACCGTCGCCGGCAGCCACCGGTCATCCAAGGGCAGGCCGGCCTCCGCCTGGATGGCCTTGGCCGCTTCGCAAGGAGGATTCGCATCCAGGTTGTGGCCGATGCCGATGGTCCAGAAACCCCTCGAGTCCTGGTACTTGCGGGAGCGGTTCCCCTCGTCCGCCTCGATGAGTGCGCGCGTAAGGTCCATCAGTGCCGGCCCCGGAACATCGCAGCCGTGAAAGCCGCCCCCAGCGTCAAGAGACCTGCCCAGATCAGCGCCAGCACCTTCACCGCGCCCCGCTCCCGGTTATGCGCAGCCAATAATGTCTTCACATCGCTTCGGATCTCATTGACCGCCGGAACGAGTGCGTCTAACCTCGCCTCGACCGAAGCAAGACGTTCGTGTTGATTTGGCATTGGACTCTCTTCAGTTAAAATCTTGCATCGGCGACATCATGAAATCGCCCATCCCAACCCAAGTAAGGGCGGCCAGGATCCGATGGATCCGGCGTTTTGGGA
>DASYZF010000006.1:0-1740 GCA_035946515.1 Gammaproteobacteria bacterium
GAAGTCGAAGGCGTTGGTCACGCCCGCGTCCTGGGCCATGGCGCGGATATTGTTGCCGTAATCGAAGGTGGGGATGCCCTTGGCCTGGAAGCCCAGCATGGCGCGCACCTGGCGGGCCATGGACTGCTTGGCGAGGTCCACGTATCTCTTGGGATCGTCCTTGCGCAGTTTCGCCGCCTGCTCCAGGGAATAGCCCTCAGGTATGTAGCCGTTCAAGGGGTCGTGGGCTGAGGTCTGATCGGTGACGAGATGCGGCAGATAGCCGCCCTTCAGGATCTCGTCGAACACCTCGGCGGCGTTGCCCAAGAGGCCGATGGATTTCGGTTCGCCCTGCTCGGCGGCCTTCTGCAGCATGTCCAGGGCCTGCTTGAGGCTCGTGGCCTTGTAGTCCAGGTAGCCGGTGGCGAGACGCTTGTCGATGCGGTTCTCGTCCACTTCCACCGCGAGGCAGTTGAGCCCCGCGAATACGGCTGCCAGGGGCTGGGCGCCGCCCATGCCACCCAAGCCGGCGGTGAGCAGCCATTTGCCGCGCGCGTCGCCCTTGTGGTGCTGGCGCACCGCCTCGACGAAGGTCTCGTAGGTGCCCTGCACGATGCCTTGGGAACCGATGTAGATCCAGGAGCCGGCCGTCATCTGGCCGAACATCATGAGGCCCTTCTTGTCGAGCTCGAAGAAGTGCTCCCAGGTGGCCCATTTGCCCACCAAGTTGGAATTCGCGATGAGCACCCGGGGCGCCGCCTCATGGGTCTTGAAGACCCCCACGGGCTTGCCGGACTGGATCAAGAGGGTCTCGTCGTTCTCCAGGCGCTTCAGGGTCGCGACGATGGCGTCGAAGCACTCCCAGTCCCGGGCTGCCCGGCCGATGCCCCCGTAGACCACGAGTTCCTTCGGGTTCTCCGCCACCTGGGGGTCCAGGTTGTTGTGGAGCATGCGCAGGGCCGCTTCCTGCTGCCAGCCCTTGCAGCTCAGTTTTGGGCCGGTGGGGGCATGCAACTGGACGTCACGGGAGCGGGTCGCCACGGCTCGGATCCTCAAAAAAGACAAGGCCGGTATTGTAACCGGCCTTGTTTGAACCTAGATAACCGCGTCCATGACGCGGGGCGCTTAGCGCTGGGGCGGACCGCCGCCGCCGCCATTGACACAGCTCGAACTGGCACACATCCCAGTCTGACTGTTCTGCATCATATCCCGGGCTGCTTTCTTGCGCGCCTCGACTTGCTCCGGCGTCAGACACACGCGGGAATGGAAGTGCGATCCGATCTGCTCCGAATCCTCACAGATGAGCTTGCCCTGCTGCGCGGCGGTGGCGGCCACGGCGCTGGTGCCTGCCACGGGGGCGGCCGTCGGGGTAGAGGTGGATCCCGTGGTCGCGGGCTGGGAGGCGCAGGCCGCCAGCAACACCGCCGCACCGCAGGTCATCAGCAATTTGGTCATGGGAATATCTCCAATCTATACAGGGTGTTACGTGGATCCGAATCGAGATTAACTACTATGTGGTTAGTATTTTAGCCATCCCCGGGAGAATTGCAAGGGGTTTGTACTAACACCCTAGTAGTTAGTCTATACTCAAGCCAAGGTCTTCATCAGCGAGCGCTCTGACATGTCACCCAGACGACCTGCCCCGGTGGGTACCCCCCCCGAGCCCACGGAAGCCGAACTCGAGATCCTGCGCGTCCTCTGGCAGCAGGGCGACTGCACCGTGCGCCAAGTGCACGAGGTGCTGGCCCATGAGAACCCGGT
>DASYZF010000007.1:0-1500 GCA_035946515.1 Gammaproteobacteria bacterium
GCCGGCAGCCACAGCCTCATCGCCGCGCCCACGGGCTCGGGCAAGACCCTCGCCGCGTTCCTGGCGGCCATCGACGACCTGGTGAAGGAGGGCTTGGCCAAGGGCCTCGAAGCCGAGTGCCAGGTGCTCTACATCTCGCCGCTCAAGGCGCTGTCCAACGACGTGCAGAAGAACCTGCAGGCGCCGCTCCAGGGCATCCGCGACGAGCTCTTCGCGCTCGGCCTGCCGGACGTGGAGATCCGCGCCTGGGTGCGCACCGGCGACACACCCCAGGCGGAGCGCGAGCGCATGCGCCGCGAACCGCCCCACATCGTGGTCACCACGCCGGAATCCCTCTACATCCTGCTCACCTCGGACTCGGGCCGCAAGCTGCTCTCCACCGTCAAGACCGTCATCGTGGACGAGATCCATGCGCTCGCAGGCAACAAGCGCGGCGCCCACCTCGCGCTCTCCCTGGAGCGCCTCGCGGCCCTCACCTCCAAGCCGCCGGTGCGCATCGGCCTCTCGGCGACCCAGAAACCGATCGAGGACGTGGCCCGGTTCCTCACCGGCGCGGGGGAGAGCTGCACCGTCATCGACACCGGCCACGTGCGGGAGCGCCGGCTGCACCTGGAGATGCCGCGCTCGCCCTTGACGCCGGTGATGGCGAACGAGGTGTGGGCCGAGATCTACGATCGCCTGGCGGAACTCACCGCCAGCCACCGGACGACCCTGATATTCGCCAACAACCGCCGCCAGGCGGAACGGGTGGCGCGGCACCTGGCGGAGCGCATCGGCGAGGATAAGGTCACCTCCCATCACGGCTCCCTGGCCCGGGCCCATCGCCTGGACGCGGAGCAACGCCTGAAGAAAGGCGAGCTCAAGGCTCTGGTGGCCACGGCGTCCCTGGAGCTCGGCATCGACATCGGCGACGTGGACCTCGTCTGCCAGCTGGGTTCGCCTAGGAGCATCAGCGTCTTCCTGCAGCGGGTGGGCCGCTCCGGCCACGCGGTGGGCGCCTTGCCGGAAGGGCGGCTGTTCCCGCTCTCCCGGGACGACCTCGTGGACTGCGCGGCGCTGCTCGATTCCGTGCGCCGCGGCGAGCTGGACACGCTGCGCATCTTGGACGCACCCCTCGACGTGCTGGCCCAGCAGATCGTGGGCGAGGTGGCCTGCCGCGAGTGGGACGAAGCGGCGCTCTACGCGGCCATGCGCCGCGCCTGGCCTTACAAGGATCTGAGCGAGGAGGATTACACCGAGACCGTACAGATGCTGGCAGAGGGCTATGCCACCCGCCGCGGCCGGCGCGGGGCCTATCTGCACCGGGACCGGGTGAACGGCAAGCTCCGGGGCCGGCGCGGCGCCAAGCTCACGGCCGTGACCAACGGCGGCGCCATCCCCGACCAGTTCGACTACGACGTGATCCTCTCGCCCTCGGGCCTGCGCATCGGTTCCCTGAACGAGGACTTCTCCTTCGAGAGCATCCCGGGCGACGTGTTCCAGCTCGGCAACACCAGCTAC
>DASYZF010000008.1:0-1542 GCA_035946515.1 Gammaproteobacteria bacterium
CAGGGCTTCGTCCCGGGTCATGGCCTGGGCGGGGAAGAACGGCGTGCCGTCCTTCTTGGCGCGGCGTGTGACGGCGCAGTAGAAGTTGGGGATGGGGTTCTCGTCCTCCACGGGCACGTCGGTGCCGTTCACGATCATGGCGCCCGAGTCCATGAGCGCACGCCACATGTAAGCCCCCTGCTCCGCCCGCTGCTGCCCGAGCCGCTTCACCACGTAGGGCGCGTCCGAGCAGGCGTGGATGGACTGCATGGAGGCGATCACCTGCAGCTTGCCGAAGCGCGGGATGTCGCTGGGATCGAGGTGCTGGGCGTGCTCGATGCGCCAGCGCAGATCCTTGGCCTCGGGATGGGCGGCGAACTCCGCCTGGAACACGTCCAGCACTTCGCGGTTGGCCCGGTCGCCGATGGCGTGCACCGAGACCTGGTAGTGGTCATGGATGGCGATGTCCGCGATGCGGCGGATGTCCGCCGGGGTGGTCACGTTCACGCCGGTGCTGGTGGGCAGGTCGTCGTAGGGTTTCAGGAACCAGGCGGTATGGGTGCCGAGCGCCCCGTCGGAGGTGACCTCGCCGATGCCGCGCACCGTGTAGTGGTCGTCCGCATAGCCCACGATGCGATGGCCGGGCAGGAAGCGGGTGAGCTGCTCGAAGCGGTCGAAGCGCCGGTAATGGTCGTAGCCCGGCAGCCCCACGGCCAAGGACTCGCCGCGGCTCGCGTCCACCATCTCGTAGAGCCGGAGCGGCAACGCGCCTTCGCCGGCGAGGCGCTTCAGCTCATCCAGCACCGCGAAGTCCTCGCCCTGGTCCACGAAACTGGTGATGCCCTTCGACACCGCATCCTCCGCGGCGCGGTGCACCGTCTCCCGGAACGCGGCCCGGGCCTCCGCCGGCGTGCGCTTGGCGAGGTAAGCCGTGTAGGCGTCCTGGGCGGGCTGCATGGCGTTGTCCCGCAGGAAACCGATGGGTTCGCCATCGGCGTCGTGCACGATCTCCCCGCCCTGGGGATCGGGCGTGGCCTTGGTGATGCCGGCGAGCTTCAGGACCAGCGCGTTCACGAACACGCCGTGGCCGCTGGCGTGGGAAAGCATCACCGGGTTATGGGGCGAGACCGCGTCCAGGCTCGCGTGCAGCGGCAGGCCGTCCACGTTCGGGCCCGGCGGGTGTTCCCACTTCTCCTGGTGCCAGCCCCAACCCAGGATCCACTGCCCGGGCTTGGCCTGCTTCGCCGCCTCGGCCACCTGGGCCAGGATGTCGTCCCAGGTCTTGGCGTGGGTGAGGTCCAGCTCCGTGAGCGTGCGCCCGAGCTCCATGAAGTGGCCGTGGCCCTCGATGAAACCCGGCACCGCCGTCATGCCCTTCAAGTCGATGACCTGGGTGCCCTTGCCTATATAAGGAGCCATGTCCGCGTCGCTGCCCACAGCCAGGATGCGCCCGGCTTTCACCGCCAGCGCCTGGGCTTTGGGCTGGCTCGCTTCCAACGTGACCACGTTGCCGTCCTTGAGCACCAGGTCGGCCGTCTCGGCGGAGGCGAAAGCGGGTGCCAA
>DASYZF010000009.1:0-4686 GCA_035946515.1 Gammaproteobacteria bacterium
GCATGGGTTCCGCCGCGAAACTCTCCACCCGATAGGAATTACCGGCCTTGGCGAGCTCGATGAGCTTCACCGACGAGGTGCTGATGTCTATGCCCAAAAGCGGGGGCGACGATGGCTTGAACAGCACGTCTTTTAACCTCGGAAACGCTTTGGACGCCCTTAAACCGGCCTTGTAACAGGCCGTCCCAATGTCTTAAGTCACAGCTTCAATATATATCAACAAATGACTAAATCAAATAAATATTTTGCCCTTTTACCCCCTGTGGAAAAGGGGGTCGGGGAGCCCGATTTCGTCGTTTTTGACCGGATCTGACCATGCCCAAATTGCCCAAACCCCTATATGTTGTGATTGCCGCCTGTTCCGGCCTCTTGGGCTTGGGGTTGGTGGGTCTCCTGGTGGCCTATCTCATCCTGGCCCCCGGCCTGCCCTCCGTGGATGTCCTTAAGGACATCCACCTCCAGGTGCCCCTGCGCATCTACACCCGGGACGGCCGTCTCCTGGCCGTCTACGGCGAGAAACGCCGCATCCCGCTGGACTACGCCCAGATCCCCCAGACCATGGTGAACGCCTTCGTGGCCGCCGAGGACGAGCACTTCTGGGAGCATCCCGGAGTGGACATGGAAGGCATGGCCCGGGCCGCGGTGCACTACGCCACCACGGGCGAGCGCACCCAGGGCGGCGGCACCATCACCATGCAGCTTGCTCGCAACTTCTTCCTGACGCCGGAGAAGACCTTCACCCGCAAGATGCGCGAGGTGTTCCTGGCGTTCCGCATCGAGCACCAGCTGTCCAAGCAGGACATCATGGCGCTCTACCTCAACAAGATTTATCTCGGCGCCCACGCCTACGGCGTCGGCGCCGCGGCCGAGGCCTATTACGGCACCGACGTGGACCACCTGACCCTGGCCCAGACGGCGATGATCGCCGGCCTGCCGAAAGGTCCCTCCACCGACAACCCGCTGGTGAACCCGGACCGGGCCCTGGCGCGCCGCGGCTACGTGCTCGGGCGCATGCTTGCCAACGGCTACATCAACCAGCAGCAGTACGGCGCGGCCATGGCCGCGCCGGACGATGCCTCCTACCACGAGCCCACCGCGGAAGTGGATGCGCCCTACCTCGCGGAGATGGTGCGCAACTACATGGTGAGCAAGTACGGCGACGACGCCTACAACGCGGGCTATTCCGTGGTTACCACCATCGACAGCCGCCTGCAGCCGCTCGCTGCCAAGGCGGTGCGCGACGGGCTGCTGCAATACGATCAGCGCCACGGCTGGCGGGGCCCCATCGCCCACACGGACCTGCCCGCCAACGCCGACGAGGATGCCTTGGAGAAGGTCCTGGAGGACCGGGACCACGTGGGCGGCTTGTACCCCTCCGTGGTCACGAAGGTGGACGCCCAGTCAGCCGAGCTCTACGCCGAGGGGGCGGGCCCCGTGAAGGTGGATTGGAACGGGATCAAATGGGCTCGCAAGTTTCTGAGCGTAGACAGCATGGGCCCCTCACCCAAGACCACGGCCGACGTGCTCGCTAAGGGCGACATCGTCTACCTGCGGCGCCTGGAGACCGGCTGGAGCCTGGCCCAGGTGCCCACGGCCCAGGGGGCGCTCGTTTCCCTCGACCCCGTGGACGGGGCCGTGGTGGCCCTGGTGGGCGGTTTCGACTACGACGCCAGCAAGTTCAACCGGGTGATGCAGAGCCATCGCCAGCCGGGCTCCTCCTTCAAGCCCTTCATCTACTCGCCGGCCCTGGAGAACGGTTTCACCGCCGCCACTGTGGTCCCGAACCTGCCAGTGGTGGTGAACGACCCCAAGAACGGCAACGTCTGGCGGCCCCATAACTTCGAGGGTGATTTCAGCGGCCCCACGCGCCTGCGCACGGCGCTTGCCCATTCCCTCAACCTCGTCACCATCCGGGTGTTGCAGCAACTCGGCATCGACAACGTGATCAAGTACGACGCGAACTTCGGTTTCAGCGCCGACGAGCTGCCCCACGATCTCACCATGGCGCTCGGCAGCGCCAGCCTGGAGCCGCTCGAGATGGCCCGGGGCTATGCGGTGTTCGCCAACCGCGGCTACCTGGTGACGCCCTATTTCATCCAGAAGGTGGAGGACGGGGACGGCAAAGTGTTGTTCCAGGCGGACCCGGAGATCGCCTGCGACAGCTGCGGTCTCACCGCCGACAAGGGTGATGCCGCCCTGGGTCTGCCGGCAGGCGCGCCCGAGACCATCACTCCCCAGAACGCCTGGCTCATGACCAGCCTGATGCAGGAAGTGATCAAGAGCGGCACCGGCGTGGCGGCACAATCCCTCAACCGGCCGGACATCGCCGGCAAGACCGGCACCTCCAACGACTACACGGACGCCTGGTTCGACGGCTTCAGCGCCCATCTCGTGACCGTGGTGTGGGTAGGCAACGACCAGCCTTCCCAGACTCTGGGAGACGGCGAGCAGGGCGCGCTCGCAGCCCTGCCCATATGGATGGACTACGTGGGTCCGGCCATGCACGGGGTGATCATCCCCAAGGACATCTTCCCGCGGCCCTTCGGCATCGAGGAGGCCCGCATCGATCCCGACACGGGTCTCCTGGTGAGCGCCGACGACCCGAACTCCATCTTCGAGTTCTTCGAGACCGGGCATCTGCCCGCCAAGGCGCCCGACAAGAAGAAACAGGCTAACGGCACCGACATTTTCTGACTCGATTCGCGGTTCGATTTGAGCCACCGGGGCTTTCCGGCCTATGCCGGAAAGTCCGGGGCAGACTTTGCAGTCTGCCCGTTCGCGGCACTGCCGCGAACCCCTGCCACCGGGTCGCCGATTTCGGTCGCTGCTGTGTAACCCGCGAGGCAGGTGCATGTCACGGGGAGTGTGCTAGGCTTTTTCCATACCAGTCACGCGTAGCGCCTGATGAACCGACGCGTATCGCCGCAGACGGATGACCTGCGGCGGCTGCTCACGCAGGAAGCGGCCCGCATCATGTCCGAGGAGGGCGTGCGGGATTTCCTCTTCGCCAAGCGCAAGGCGGCCGAGCGCCTCGGCTTCGATCCGCGCAGCCTACACCTGCCCACCAACCTGGAAGTGGAAGCGGCGCTCGCCGAGTACCAGCGCCTGTTCCAGTCCGATTCCCAGCCGGGCTATCTGCGGCATCTGCGCCAGACCGCGCGCGAGGCCCTGAAGCTCTTCGAGCGTTTCAACCCCCGGCTCGTGGGCCCGGTGCTCTCCGGCACCGCCAACGAGCACGCGGTCGTGTACCTGCACGTGTTCAGCGACCCGGCGGAGGACGTGGCGGTATTCCTCATGGAGAAGCACATCCCCTACGAGCCCTCGGCCCGCAAGCTCAAGAGCGGCGGCGTGCAGCACGAGTACCCGGTGTACAAGTTCGTGGCCGGGGACGTGCCCATCGAGGTCACGGTGTTCGGGGTGGATGGGATCCGCGAGGCGCCCATGAGTCCCGTGGACGGACGGCCCATGCGGAGGGGTTCGCTGCGCGATCTCGAGCTGTTATTGGCAGTAGCGGAAACTGATTAAGAGATTGCCGGCATCCCTGCCTTAATCCGTTTCGTTCCCTCCCGGGAGCGAGGCACTTTTGTTTCGGCAAAAGTGCCCAAAACCATTGCCCCGGAGCGCGGGGTGCGGAAGCCGCACCTGCCCTCCGCTTCTCGCTCGCTGCAGAGCCGCGCTCACGGGACTTCCTGTCCCTTCGCGCGGGTGCGGCCCTCCCTGAGCCGCACCCCTTCGGGCTGCCTCTGCTCGCTGCGATGCTCGGCTCGCGCTACGGGTAGGGAGAGAAGGCAGGGCGCCGAGGAGGCGTTCTTCCTATCCCCCTGGATACCGCTGGGTTAATTGCCCTCCCAATAGCGGACCGGGTTTCCAGGGTCCGACTTGAACACCTTGCCGACTTCGGTCACGAGCGCGGACCAAGCGTCGCCATCCAGGTCCGAGAACTGGATGAAGCTGAAGTTGTTGCGGCCGGCCCGTAGCGCGTGCAGCCTTTTCGCGTACAGGGCGACGAGCGGCCGGCCGCGACGGGTGGCCGACACGTAGACGCTGATGTAGTTCTTCTGCAGCGCGATGCCGATCACCGGCCAGGCGACCTGCTCTCCCGAGCTCGCCATATAGTGGAACTTGCCATAGCCGATCATCTTGAAGCGCATCCCCGGCTCGCCGGCCAGCGTGCCGGCGTGGAAATGGCGTTTCAGATCCGGTGCCGCATCCCGGATCGACTTGTCCAGCCTCTTGAGGTCGGCTTTCCGGTCGGGATCGAAATCGAGATAGGCCGCGAGGCTGTCTACGGGCACTTTGAACATGCGCTGCCGCCCGATGTGTTGAGTGAGCCGGGTATGACACGCGGCTTCAACCCGCGCCTGCCGATTGGGACCTCCGCATTCAAGGCGGGTTCCCGACCATAAGCAAAAAGCGGCCCGAAGGCCGCTTTGCTGGTCTGATCAAGCGGAAGTTCATTTCCGCTTCGCGAGTTCCACGTAGTCCCGCTTGCCGGCGCCGGTGTAGAGCTGGCGCGGCCGGCCGATCTTCATGTGCGGGTCCGCAATCATCTCCTGCCAGTGCGCCACCCAGCCCACGGTGCGGGCGATGGCGAACATCACCGTGAACATGTTCACCGGGATGTTGAGCGCCTTGTAGATGATGCCGGAGTAGAAATCCACGTTCGGGTAGAGCTTCTTCTCGATG
>DASYZF010000010.1:0-4116 GCA_035946515.1 Gammaproteobacteria bacterium
CTACAAGGTCACGGGGGTGGCCCCGGCCTTCGGCATCATGGTGGGGGCGGGCTTCCTCTCGGCCCTGCTCGGCATCGGCTCGGGGGTGTTCAAGGTGCTGGCCATGGACAAGCTCATGCGCCTGCCCTTCAAGGTCTCCACCGCCACCTCCAACTTCATGATCGGCATGACGGCTGCCACGAGCGCCGGCTACTACCTCTCCCACGGCGACGTCTCGCCGCTGGTGGCGGGGCCCGTGATCATGGGGGTGCTGGCCGGCGCCTACATCGGCGGCCACTGGATGACGGTACTGCCGGTGAAGACCCTGAGGCGTATCTTCGCCGTGGTGCTCTGCTTCGTGGCGGTGGACATGCTGCTCAAGGGAGTGGGGATATGAGCTCCCGCCTCGAAGACCAGCGCCGGTTCATCAACCTCTGGATCCTGCGGACCAGCATCGGCCTCTCCCTGGCCTCGATCCTGATCGGGCTCAGCGTGTTCCTGACCAAGGGCGCCAACTACACGCCCCATACCCCCGCAGGCTCCATCGCCTCGATCATCGTCGATGCCTGGCAGGATGCCCTGAGCCTGCATGCCAGCGCCTTCCTGGATTTCGGGATGCTGGTGATACTGTTCACGCCTTTGGTGCGGCTCGGCGCCGGCATCGTCGCCAGCATGCGCGCGCGGGACTGGCTGTACGTGCTGACCGGTCTCGTGGTGGTGGCGCTGGTCAGCCTGGGGATGCTGACGGGGCAGGCCGGAGGCTGATCACTTCGCGAAGATCCGGGACTCGTCCCGGAACGCCTTGAACTCCAGGGCGTTGCCGCTGGGGTCCTGGAAGAACATGGTGGCCTGCTCGCCGACCTTGCCCTTGAAGCGCACACCGGGTTCGATCACGAATTTCACGCCGGCCTGTTTGAGCTTCTCCGCCAGCTGCTCCCATTGATCCCATTCCAGGATCACGCCGAAATGCCGCACCGGCACGTCCTTGCCGTCCACTTTGTTGGTGACGGCGGATCTCTCCGGTGCCGCGAGGTGGGCCACGATCTGGTGGCCGTAGAGGTTGAAGTCGATCCATTCGCTGGATTCGCGCCCCGTGGGGCAGCCCAGGAGCCCTGCATAGAACCGGCGAGCCTCTTCGAGGTCGTGGACGGGGAAGGCCAGATGGAACGGCTGGATCTTGCTCATGCCCAATCCCTCGGCTTCAGGAATTTCTCGTAAAGCTCCGCTTCCTTGGAACCCGGCTCCGGTTCCCAACCGTATTCCCAGCGTACCACGGGCGGCAGGGACATGAGGATGGACTCGGTGCGCCCCCCGGATTGCAGGCCGAAGAGCGTCCCCCGGTCGTAGACCAGGTTGAACTCCACGTAGCGGCCGCGGCGGTAGAGCTGGAACTGCCGCTCCCGCTCGCCGTAGGGGGTGGCGCGGCGCTTCTCCACGATCGGTACATACGCCGGAAGGAAGTGACTCCCCACGCTGCGGGTGAAGGCGAAGGAACGCTCGAAGCCCTCTGCGTTCAGGTCGTCGAAGAACAGGCCGCCGATGCCCCGGGGTTCGTTGCGGTGCTTGAGGAAGAAATACTCGTCACACCACTGCTTGTAGCGGGCGTGGGCTTCGGCGCCGAAGGAGGAGTCGCAGGCTTCCTTGGCGGTGGTGTGCCAGTGGCGCGCGTCCTCCTCGAAGCCGTAATAGGGTGTGAGGTCGAAGCCGCCGCCGAACCACCACACCGTGGTTTCGCCCTCCTTGGGGGCGGCGAAGAAACGCACGTTCATGTGGGAGGTGGGCACGTAGGGATTGAGCGGGTGCACCACGACCGAGACGCCGAGGGCGCGCCAGGCGCGGCCGGCGAGCTCGGGACGGTGGACGGTGGCGGAGGGCGGCAGCTTTGCGCCGCGCACCTCGGAGAAGTTGACGCCGGCCTGCTCGAACACGGCGCCGCCCTTGAGCACGCGGCTCTCGCCGCCGCCGCCCTCGGCGCGGGTCCAGCTGTCCTTGTGGAAGCGGCTCTTGCCGTCCAGCTTCTCGAGGGTGCTGGTGACGCTGTCCTGCAGGGAACGGAGGTAGGTCTCGACGGCCTGGATGTCCATGGCGGTGATTTTAACAGGCCGTCGGACGACGGCTTGTCAGAGGCTTCACCCGGCCCTCAACACCTTGCCGGTGAGTGCTTCGCGGATCTCGGTGGGTTTGGCGAGACCGCCCACGGCGCCGGGGACGATGTAATCGACGGCCCCCCCCAGCTGCGTACGTACCGCGAGGGCGGAGCGGGCCGGAGGCTGGCCGCTCAAGTTGGCGCTGGTGGAGACGAGTGCCATGTCGCAGGCCGCGCAGAGGGCATGGGCCACGGGATGGGCCGTGACCCGTACCGCTAGGGTGCTGCGGCCACCCGTGAGCCAGGCGGGTACATGAGCGGCGGCCGGCACCACCCAGGTGACAGGCCCGGGCCAGCTCGCCTCGAGCTTGGACAGCACATCAGCCGGGAGCTTCGCCATGAAGGGCAGGAGCTGTTCGATCCGGGAGGCGATGAGGATGACGCCCTTGGCGGCGTCGCGCCGCTTGATGTCGAGGATGCGCTCCACCGCGCCCCGTTCCAGGGGGTCGCAGCCGAGGCCATACACCGCTTCCGTGGGATAGGCGATGACCCCGGCGTCGCGGACAGTCTCGACTGCGCGACGCAGGGGCCAGGTGGCGGGCTTCATCGCAGGGTCAGGACGCGACCGCTTCTTCCGGCGGCGGTGCCAGCTCCGGCGCGGGCTCGGCGTAACCGCATTCCTTGCGCGGGCAGACGCGTTCGGTGCCCTTGCGCTTGGTGGTCTTCACCGTGAGGATCGGCCAGTTGCAGGACGGACAGGGCTGCGCCAGCGGCAGGTTCCACACCGCGTACTTGCAGTCCGGGTAGCGCGAGCAGGAGTAGAAGATCTTGCCGTAGCGCGACTTGCGCTTCAGGAAGGTGCCCTGCTTGCACTCGGGGCACTGCACGCCCGTGTCCGCCGGCTTCTCCAGCGGCTCGATGTGCTTGCAGTTCGGGTAGCTGGAGCAGCCGATGAACTTGCCGTAGCGGCCGCGGCGGATGATGAGGTCCGAGTTGCACTTCGGGCACTGGCGGCCCTCGATCTTCTGCGGCTGGGCCGCCTGCTCGGCGGTCTCGTCCAGGTTGCGGGTGTAGTCGCAGTCCGGGTAGCCGGTGCAGCCGATGAAGCGGCCGCGGCGTCCGAGGCGGATGGAGAGCGGCTTGCTGCACTTGGGGCAGGCCTCGTTCAGCGCCTCGGAGGTGACGTCCTTGCGGGAGACGTTCTCCTCCTTGTGGTCCACGAGCTTCTTGAACGGGTCCCAGAACTCGTGCATCACCGGGATCCATTCCTTCTCGCCGCGCGACACCGCGTCCAACTCGTCCTCCATGAGGGCGGTGAAGTTGTAATCCACGTACTGGGTGAAGTGCTCGGTGAGGAACTTGGCCACCACGCGGCCCACGTCGGTGGGCTTGAAGCGCTTGCGGTCCATCTCCACGTACTCGCGCGCCTGCAACGTCGAGATGATGGTGGCGTAGGTGGAGGGGCGGCCGATGCCGAACTCCTCCAGCGCCTTAACCAGGCTCGCTTCCGTGTAGCGCGGCGGCGGCTCGGTGAAATGCTGGTCGCACTGCACGCCCTTGAGCGCGATACTCTCGCCCTCGACGAGCGGCGGCAGCAGGCGTTCCTCGTCGTCGTCCGAGGCGGGGGCGTCGTCCTTGCCTTCCTGGTACACGGCCATGAAGCCCGGCACCACCAGCACCGAGCCTGAAGCGCGGAAGGTGGTGTCGCCGCCGGCGTCGAGATCCGCGCTCACGGTGTCGAACACCGCCTGTTCCATCTGGCAGGCGATGGTGCGCTTCCATACGAGCTCATAGAGCTTCTTCTGCTCGTCGGTGAGCTTGCCGTGGATGTCTTCCGGGGCGCGCGCCGCGGAGGTGGGGCGGATGGCCTCGTGGGCCTCCTGGGCGTTCTTGGACTTGGTCTTGTAGACGCGTGGCTCCGGCGGCAGGTGGTCCTTGCCGAAGCGCTTCTCTATCACCTCGCGGATCTCGGTCACGGCCTCGGCGGCCAGGTTCACGGAGTCCGTGCGCATGTAGGAGATGAGGCCCACCGGGCCTTCGCCGGTGAGGTC
>DASYZF010000011.1:0-6753 GCA_035946515.1 Gammaproteobacteria bacterium
GCTCCCGCCACATCGTCTCCTGAAATACACGCCAAGCGCCTCCTGCCCTGGCTCGTGGCCGTGGCCTTCTTCCTGGAATCGGTGGATACCACCATCCTCAATACCGCCGTGCCGGCCATCGCCGAGGCACTCGGCGTGCCGCCCCTGAGCATGAAGGCGGTGCTCGCGAGCTATACGCTCAGCCTCGCCATGTTCATCCCCATCAGCGGCTGGATGGCGGACCGCTACGGTACCCGCCGCGTGTTCGCCGGGGCCATCGGCCTCTTCACCCTGGGCTCCTTCCTCTGCGGCATCTCCCGCAACATCCACGTGCTCGTTGCCTGCCGGCTGCTGCAGGGTTGCGGCGGCGCCATGATGATCCCCGTGGGGCGGCTCACCATCGTGCGCACCTATGCGCGTTCCGAGCTGGTGCGGGCCATGAGCTTCGTGGCCATCCCCGCGCTCATCGGCCCCATGCTGGGGCCGGTGATGGGCGGCGCCATCGTGTCCTGGTTCCACTGGAGCGTGATCTTCTTCGTCAACATCCCCATCGGACTGCTCGGCCTCTACATGGTGCGCAAGCACCTGCCGGACTACCGGGAGACGCGCCGTCAGAAACTCGACCCCGTGGGGCTCATCCTGTTCGGCTCCGGCATCGCGCTCCTGTCCTACGTGCTGGAGGTGTTCGGCGAGCACGACTTGAGCGGGCGCGAGGTCATGGGCCTGCTCGTCATCTCCGCGGCCCTGCTCGGCGGTTACGGCCTGCACAGCGCCGGGCTCAGTCAGCCGCTGTTGCGCCTCGGCCTGTTCCGCATCCGCACCTTCCGCGCCGCGGTGGCGGGCGGCTTCGTCACCCGCCTGGGCTTGGGCGGCATACCCTTCCTGTTCCCGCTGCTCTATCAGGTGGGGCTCGGGTTCTCGCCCATCGAGTCGGGTCTCCTGTTCATGCCCCAGGCCATCGCCGCGATGAGCCTCAAGATGACCATGCCGCGCATCATCGAGCGCTACGGTTACCGCAGCGTGCTGCTCGTCAACACCGTCGCCATCGGAGTGTTCATCGCCGTGTTCTCCACCATCGGGGTGGGGACGCCGGTGTGGCTCATCGTGGCCGAGGTCTTCGGTTTCGGCTTCTGCAGCTCGCTGCAATACACCAGCATGAACACGCTCGCCTTCGCCGACGTGACCGCGGGCCAGACCAGTCATGCCAGCACCATCGCCAGCACCGCCCAGCAGATGGCCATCAGCTTCGGTGTCGCCACCGCCTCCCTGGTGACGGCGGTCTTCATCCCCGAGGTGCCGGCGAGCGCGCCGCAGATGATCCACGGCATCCACCAGGGCTTCCTGCTGCTCGGGGTGCTCACCATCCTCTCCACCCTGGTCTTCGGGGGGTTGAGGCAAGAGGACGGTGAGAGCGTCAGCCGCCAGAAGCCCGCCCAGCCCACGGGCTGAGACTATATACTCTGTGGCCCCGGTTCCCATGGACAGAAGTGAACGCCTATGAGACTCAAGTTCGTCAGCCGCGTTTATTCCCACATCGCACGCTACACGGTCGAGCGGCTATCACAGGACCTGGATCTTGTCCTGCAGTTGGAGGCCCGCGACAGCTCCGCTCGCTACGCCGCATCCGAGATGGGTAAGGCCCTACGCGTTCCGGACCGGGATGCCCTATTGCTCGAAGCCTTGCGCCGCACCGCGGCTGTACCTGGCTGCATCTGCGAATTCGGTGTCTGGACCGGCAACAGCCTGCGGGTACTGGCCAATGCGGCGCCCGGCAAGGAGGTGCATGGATTCGATTCTTTCGAGGGATTGCCCAGCGATTGGCGGCCGTCGTTTTCCAAGGGCGCGTTCAAGACAAGTGTGCCAGTATTCAAGCAGGCCAACGTGCGGCTACACAAGGGCTGGTTTGATGCGACCCTGCCGCCCTTCATCAAGGCACTCAAACAACCGATCAGTCTCGCGCACATCGATTGCGACATTTATTCCTCTACCTGCACTGTGCTTGAGCACATTGTGCCGCGACTCGCGCCTGGCGCCGTGCTGGTGTTCGACGAATACTTCAACTATCCCGGTTGGGAAGAGCATGAGCACAAGGCGCTGTTGGAGGCTGCTCGAGTTCGCCGGCTCCGCATTCATTACCTCGGCTTCAATTATCTGGGTCAACAAGTCATGGTGGGTATGGAGACCAAACCGCGACCTAGTCGCGGCGCGCGACACACCTGAATCCGTTCAGCAGGCAAATTGCGAGCCCTGGGTTATGCATGTCTCCGGTCAGGCCGCCTGGGCCTGCTGACTCACCAACTGCCGGGCCCGGGAGCGGGTCGCGGCGTCGGCGGCTAGCTCGCCGCGGGCCACCGCGTCCACGAAGCTCTCCGCCTCCCGGGCGCGCAGCGCGTGCAGCGCCGCCGCCAGCTGCTGGGCGATGCGCGTGAGCAGCACCCGCTCGCTCTGGGTGTACTGCTCCGCCGGCCGCTGACCCAGCACCAGCGCTCCCGTGAGCGCGCCGCGCACCGCCAATGGGAACGCCAGGCCTTCGCCGCCTAGGCCGCTCTTCAACGCGTCCAGGTCCGCCTCCGCGGCTCCGGCCCTCAAGCTCACCAGGGCTGGGTCGTCGGCGGCGAGCGTCTCGGGGAACAGCCGCTCACCGCCGCTGCGCAGCCGCATGTAGCCCACCGCGGCTTTCTCGTAGAGCACGACGCCGGTGGGTTTCAGGTATTCCAGCACCTCATCCGCCACCCGATCCAGCAGTACCTCCCGGTTCTCGATGAAACCGCATTCCCGGGCGAGGCGCGAGAGCGCGCCCTCGGCGCGGAACTGCCGCTGGAAGAACAGCCGCTCCACGAAGCCGTCGAGGCGCTTCTTGACCAGGTTCAGGGTCACGCCGAGGCTGAGCGGTACGAGCAGTTGCAGCAGCGCGCCCTCGGTGCGGCCCACGGCAAAGTGCTCGATGAGGCTGGAAAGCGCCGCGAACACGCCCACCACCAGGGTGGTGATGACGCCGTATACCAGCGCCCGGTTGAGCACCAGGCGCAGGGACACGAGCCGATGACGCAGCACCGCGTAGGTGAAGCCCAGGAAGGCCGTGGTCGTCAACACCCAGAAGACGAGCGTCGCCTGCACGCCGGTCAAGAAGTTGAGGATGCCGAAGATGTTGGTGCTCGCGAGGTAGGAGAGCATATACACGAAGATGCTGGCCCACACCCAGCGTATGCGTGGCCGGTCCCCCAGTTCCGCATCACGGTAGAACAGTGCCAGCAGCGTGAGTGGTACCGCGAAGGCCAGGAGGTGCACCACCACGAGCACCCGGAAGTAGGTGTACACGACACCGTGGAAGATGGCGGAATAGGCAAAGTAAGGGTTCAGTACGGCGTAGGTGGCGAACAGCAGTATGAAGGTGCGCCGCATGTTGCGGCGGGTGGTAGCCGCGACGCCGGCGCGGGTGAGGTCATCCGCCAGCAGGTAGAGGGCGATGAGGGTGCCGATGTTCAGCAGGTAGTTGCTGAGCGTGGCGGCGTAGCCCGTGTAGGGCAATGGTATGTAGACGTTTCCGCCCACGCTCTCAAGCACGTTCAACAGGCACCAGAGGCACACCGCCCAGGCTGCCTGGCGCTGGCCGCGCCACAGGAGCAGGAGCCCCAGCGCCGCGAACAGCCAGGTCTGGGCGGCTGAGGCGAGGTAGATCAGCAGGTTCGCGCCGGTCTTGTGATCGAGCTGCAACGCCACCGGCACCCGCACGATCTTGCCGTCGCGCTGCACCGGCAGATGGATGATGTCGCCCGCCACGGGGTTACCGCCGGAGGCGGTGAACATCACTCGGTCATACAAGTCCATGTCGCGGATGTCGAACACATCGCCTGCGTGCAGGCCTTCAGGCATAGGGATGCCGAGCGAACTGGGTTCCACGGTCACCTGGGTGAGGCCGATGCCAGACCGGAGCTCGAAGGGTAGAACGCTCTGGGGCACCAGAGTCGCGTAGCTGCAGCCGGCGAGGGTCAGCAAGGTGAGGAGGAGGGACGACCAGAGACGGGTACGCATGGGGCCTGACTCCCTTTGATGCCGCGGCGGAGTATGGGCGGCTCAGATGATGATACTGCACGCATCCCCACGCTCGGCGAGAAGGAGTGAACTTTGGCGGTCAGCCCGGGTCCTTCACGAAGCGGCGTCTGGCCGTGCCTTCACCCCGGATGTCAGCCATGAGACTCCACCTCGCGCTCCCGGTACTACTCTGCGGCCTGGCTGTCACGGTGCCCGTGCGGGCCGAACCCGGTGTGTTTGGCGACCCGGCCGTCTGGCACTGGGCCCCAAGCCGCAGCTACCACGTGGAGGATTACCGTCTGGCCCTGCATTTCGACCAGGCGGGAGGAGAGGTGTTCGGGGATGAGACCGTGACTCTCAGGCCCTTCGAGGCCGGGTTCAAGCGCTTCTATTTGGACAGCGCCGAGCTCAGCATCGATTCTGTCACCCTGCTGCCTCCCAAGGGCAAGCCGCTCGCGCTCAAGTTCGACGCCGAGGACCCGCAGCTCTGGATCGACCTTGACCGCGGCTACGCGTCTCAGCACAAGCTGCGGGTGCGCATCGTCTACCATGGCAAGCCGCGCTTCGGTCTCTTCTTCGACAACCCGAGCGCCGCCTACCCGGATACACTTCGGGAGATCTGGACCCAGGGCGAGAGCGAGTTCAACCATTTCTGGTTCCCCTGCTGGGACTATCCCAACGACATGGCCACGAGCGAGCTCATCGTCACCGTGCCCGAAGGGCAGGTGGCGGTGTCCAACGGCCGCCTCGCCAAAGTCATCCGGAGCGCCGGCCAAGTCACCTACGACTGGGTGGAAGCAGTGCCTCACAGCACCTATCTCACTTCCCTCGCCATCGGCCCCTTCGAGAGAGTGCACGACAGCTACCACGGCAAGCCCGTGGACTACTACGCGCCCCGCGGCACGGATGAGGCCACGGTTCGCCGCGCCTTCGGCCTCACGCCGGACATGATCGGTTTCTTCTCCCGCATCTCGGTGGAATACCCCTACGAGAAATACGACCAGGTGGCGGTACACGGCTTCTTCTTCGGCGGCATGGAGAACGTGAGCGCCACCACCCTGCAGGAATGGGCGCTGCAGGACCCGCAGGCGTCGGAAGATTTCCCCGTGGCCGAGACCGTGGCCCATGAACTCGCCCAGCACTGGTTCGGGGATTACGCCCAGGGACGGGACTGGGCCGACATCTGGCTGAACGAGGGTTTCGCCACCTATCTCCCGGCCCTCTACGCCCAGTACCACGAGGGTTACGACGCCTACCGCTTCCAGATGCTGGGCTACCAGGACGAGGCCCTGCGCCAGGACCGGGAGGACTACCTGCGGCCCATCGTGGACCATCACTACAACGATGGCATGGATATGTTTGATTCCATCACCCACGAGAAGGGTGCGGCGGTGCTCGACATGCTGCGCTATGTGTTAGACGGGCCCGAGGCCGTGACCCAGGTGGGCTCGCAGCAGCAGTCGTTCTTCCGGGTGCTGCGCGCCTATCTCGAGGCGCACCGCGCCCAGGCGGTGGACACCTCGGCGCTCGTGGCCGCGGTGCGCGATACCACGGGCCAGGACCTGGACTGGTTCTTCCACCAGTGGGTCACCATGGCCGGCACGCCGGCTTACAAGGTGAGCGCGGCCTACGCCACGGCGACGAAGACCGAGACCGTGACCGTCGCCCAGACCCAGCAGGCGACGGACGTGCCCGCGGTGTTCCGCATGCCCATCCAGCTCGTGTTCCACGGCGCGGGCGGTGCCGTCGATTCGGTGTCGGTGGAGAACGATCAGCGGACCCAGAGCTTCAGCATCCCCCTGGACTTCGAACCTGCCTGGGTGGACTTCGATCCGGACGGATATATAGAGAAGCGCCTGGACTTCCCCCAGCCCGTGGCGGCGTTCGCGGCGGCGGCCGAGCAGGACCCGTCCATGCGTGCGCGGCTCTGGGCCGCCGGCGAGCTGGGCAAGGCCAAGGGTGCGGACGCGGACCTGGCCCGGACCGCACTCGCCGGGGTACTGGCCAGGGATCGCTTCTATGGAGTACGTGCCGCGGCGGCGGCGAGCCTCGGCGCCCTGGGGGGCGATGCCGCCCGCGGGACCCTGCTCGCCAACCTCAAGGAGCCGGACAGCCGCGTGCGCACGGCGGTGGCACAGGCCCTCGGCCGCTGGCACGGGGATACGGCGGTGTTTACAGCGCTGGCAGACACGTTGCGCCAGGATCCGAGCTACGCGGTGCAGGCCTCGGCCGCGGTGGCCATCGGCGCCTCAGCTTCACCCGAGGCCTTCTCCTTGCTCCAAGGCGAATACGCGAGACACCACGACATTCACGTGCAGCGTGCGCTGCTCGGGGCGCTCGCTGCCACCCACGATCCCCACGCCGTGCCCATCCTGCTCGCGGCCGGACAGCCCGGCTCACCGATCCGCCTGCGCTTGAGCGCCTTCGCGGGCCTCACGGCCCTGCGGGACCTGGTGCAGCGCGATCATGCGGAGGAACTCGCCAGTCTTGCCGATGCGGGTCTGCACGACGCCTATATACCGCTGCAGCAGTCGGCGGAGCAGCTGGTGGCGAACTTCCATCTGACTCGGTTCAAGCCAGAACTCGAGACGGAGGCCGCCCAGGCGCCGAGTGAGTGGCAGCGGCAAATGGCCAAGACGGCGCTCCAGCAACTGCAGGCTCCCGCGCCTTAGCAGCAGATGAGGTGCTGTTGTCGTCGCCCGCCTACCTTCCAGCCGGGCACGAATAAACAGACGGTCCAAC
>DASYZF010000012.1:0-4453 GCA_035946515.1 Gammaproteobacteria bacterium
GCTCATCGAGAAGCACCTGGCCACCCATAAATATCTGCTGGGCGATGCATTCAGCGTGGCCGACGCCTATCTTTATACGGTGTTCAGCTGGTCGCCCCACGTGGGCATCGAGCTCTCCAAGTTCCCGCACCTGGCGGAGTACCGGCAGCGCATCGCCGACCGGCCCTCGGTGAAGGAAGCCTTGCAGAACGAGAAGGCCGCGGCCTAAAGTCCGGACAGCCACCGGCCCCTGGGGCCGGTGGCCTTCCCGATCCACAACCGAAGGGAGGAATAACCATGAAAGATTTCGCATTGCTCCTGGCCCGGGTGCTGCTCGCGGCCATCTTCCTCTGGGCCGGCTTCGGCAAGCTCACCCACTACAGCTACATGCAGGGTTACATGGTCTCGCTGGGGGTGCCCGGCTGGTCCTTCCCCTTCATCATCCTGTGGGAGTTGGGCGGCGGGCTCGCCATCCTGACCGGTTTCCTGACCCGGCCCGCGGCGCTGCTGATGGGAGCCTTCTGCATGATCTCGGGCTTCATCGCCCACCTGCACCCGGCCGACCAGGAGCAGATGATCAACTTCATGAAGAACGTCAGCATGGCTGGCGGTTTCCTGAGCCTCTGGGCGGCGGGAGCCGGGGCCCTGAGCCTGGACCGGAAGTTCAAGCTCAAGTGGAGCGCCGCTTAAAGCAGCAGCAGGCGCTCCCCGGTTGAAGTAAGCTATGGGCCGGCCCGCGGGGCCGGCCCATGCTTTTTCGGATAACCCAAATAATCGGGAGCGCACCATGCAGAACCTGCTCATGCTCGTCGGCCGCGTCATGCTCGCGGCCATGATGTTCTGGACCGGCTACGGACGGCTCATGAGTTTCGCCAGCATCCACAACTACGTGAACGACTGGGGCGTGCCCCACGCCTTCAAGCCCGTCATCGTCCTCTGGGAAGTGGGCGCCGGCCTGCTGCTCCTGGTGGGCGTCTACACCAAGCCCGCGGCCCTGGCCGCCGCGCTGTTCTGCGTGGTCTCCGGCTTCGTGGTGCACCTGCATGACGGCGACGAGCTGCAGCTCATCGACTTCATGAAGAACATGGCCCTCACCGGCGGCTTCCTGTACGTGGCGGCCTTCGGCGCCGGCGACTGGAGCTTTGGCAAGCGCCACAACATCAAGTGGAGCTGATCCGGGCTCAAGGCTTGAGCCGGAGTCCATGAAGAAACGGCGCCGCGAGGCGCCGTTTCATTTTCACCAGTCGCTGCGGCGCTTGTCGTGGAAGAAGCCGCCGCTCTCGGTGGCCTTGGGGTCGGTGGCCAGCCACACGATGGTCTCGGCGCCTTTCTCCACGCTGCGGGAGGCGCCGGCGCCGCCCATGTCGGTCTTCACCCAGCCCGGGTCCACGGAGTTCACGCTCACGCCCCTGGAAGCGAGCTCCGCGGCGAACACGCGGGTCACGGCGTTGAGGGCCGCCTTGGACATGCGGTAGCCGAGATGCCCGCCGCCCATGCCCGAGAGAGCCCCCATGCCGGAGGAGACGTTCACGATGCGCCCGCCCTGGCCCATGAGCGGGGCCAGCGCCTGGATCAGGCGCACCGCGCCGAGCGTGTTGGTGTTCAGGATCTCCATGAGCGTGGCGGCGGAGACCGCGAGGGTGCCGTCCTTGTCCGGCAGGATGCCGGCGTTGTTCACCAGCACGTCCACCCGGCCGCGTGTCTCCTTCAGGTGACGTGCCAAGGCCTGGGCATCCTCGCTGGAGTTCACGTCCACCTTGCGCAGCTCCGCGGAATACTTGCCGGCCTGCACCTGCTTGAGGGCCTCGGCGCCGGCGGCCTTGTCGCGGGCCGTGAGCACCACATGGAAGCCACGGCCCGCCAGCTCGCGGCTCACCTGGAGGCCGATGCCGCGGTTGGCGCCGGTGACGACGGCGGTCTTGGTCTCGGACATGGGCGGGGCTCCGGGGAAGGGGGTCGAGGGTCCATCTTAGGCGCTGGCGGCGGGCCTTGCGCGCCGGGCCGGGGCCGGGGGTATAATAAAGCAATATAAAACTTGCTTTATTAATACGCCGGATCCCACGCGAAGACCGGCCCTGCAGGAGCCGTCCCATGCGCCTCACCGCCCCGTCCAAGGCCCCTTCCCTGAGCCTGATCGACATCTACGGCCAGCCCATCCGCATCGGCGGCGCCGGCCGGCGCACGCTGCTCTGCTTCTTCCGCGACGCGGCCTGCCCCTTCTGCAACTACCGCATCTACGAGCTCACCCGGCACCACAAGAACCTGGCGGCCCTGGGGCTCGACATCGTGGCAGTGTTCGCCTCCGGCAAGGAGGAGGTGCTGCGCTTCGTGGCGCGCCATCCGCGCCCGTTCCGGGTCGCGGCCGAGCCGGACCGCCGGGCCTACGACGTCTACGGCATCGAGCGTTCCTTCTGGCGCAAGCTCAAGGCCGTGGTCACGCGCGTGCCGACGCTCATCAAGGGCCTGCGCCTCGTGGGCCTCGCCGGCTTCAGGACCAACAACCTCTTGCCGGCGGACTTCCTCATCGACGAGCAGGGCAACATCGTGGAGGCCTACTACGGCAGCGACGCGGGCGACCGCATCCCCTTCGAGCGCGTGGAGCTGTTCCTGGCCCGGGGCCTGATGCAGCGCGGCGTGCCGGCGGGCCTGGCGCGGGCCGCCGGCGCCTGAGGGGCTCTCAGCCCTTCTTCGCGGCGTGATACTCGGCGCGGATCTTGTCGAGATCCGCTGCCGGTTTCGGGAAGCTCATCTTGAGCGACTCCAGCTCCTGCACCACGATGCGCGCCACCGCCAGGTTGCGGAACCACTTGTGGTCCGCCGGGACCGCGTACCAGGGGGCCTCAACGGTACTGCAGCGGGCCAGGGCGTCCTCGTAAGCCTCGGTGTAGGCGTCCCAGTACTTGCGCTCCGCATAGTCCGCCGCGCTGATCTTCCACTGCTTGGTGGGATCGTCGAGCCGGTCCTTGAAACGCTTGAGTTGCTCTTCCTTGGAGATGTGCAGGAAGAATTTCAATATCCGGGTGCCATTCGCCACGAGCCCCTGCTCGAAGGCGTTGATGGCCTCGTAGCGCTTCGACCAGGTCTCTTTGGGCACAAGGCCATGCACCCGCTCGATGAGCACGCCCTCGTAATGGGAGCGGTTGAAGATCATCACCTCGCCCCGGGCCGGTGCCGCCTGGTGGTGGCGCCAGAGGAAATCGTGGGCCGCCTCCTCGGCGCTCGGCTCGCGGAAATGGGCCACGCGGCAGCCCTGGGGGTTCATGGCGCCGAGCACGTGGTTCACGGTGCCGTCCTTGCCGCCCGTGTCCATGGCTTGCAGGCAGATGAGGAGGGAATGCTGGCCCTCGGCGTAGAGCAGCTCCTGCAGGGCCCGGAGCTGCTGCTGGCATTCCGCGGTCTCGGCCTCCGCGGACTTCTTGTCCGCCAGACCCCCCGTGTCGCCCGGGTCCAGGTCCTTGAGCTTGGGGTGGGTGCCGGGCGCGATGCGGAAGCGTTGCGGGTAATCCATGCCGTCTCCCGGTGGCCTGCGCTTGAAAGCAATAAGCGGGACCATATTAAGGTCTATATCCCGTCATCCCACTGTTTTGAGGAGCCCCGATGTTCGGTCTCGCCCGGAAGACGACGCTGGTCCCCGCCGCCGAAGCCCTGCAGGGCCGCGCCGCGGCCATGCCCGTGCCGGAGCGGCACCACGTCAACGGCCATCCCCTGAAGGCGCCGTTCCCGGCGGGCCTGGAGCAGGCGGTGTTCGGCCTCGGCTGCTTCTGGGGCGCGGAGCGCAAGTTCTGGCAGCTACCGGGCGTCTATGTCACCGCCGTGGGTTATGCCGGCGGCTACACCCCGAACCCCACCTATGAAGAGGTCTGCACCGGGCGCACCGGCCACACGGAAGTGGTGCTGGTGGTCTACGATCCGAAGCAGCTGAGTTACGGGCGACTGCTCAAGGCCTTCTGGGAAGCCCACGATCCCACCCAGGGCATGCGCCAGGGCAACGACGTGGGCACCCAGTACCGCTCCGCCATTTATACATATGGCGGCGCCCAGAAGCAGGCGGCGGAGGATTCCCTCAAGGACTACCAGGCTGCCCTGAAGCGGGCGAACTACCCCGCCATCACCACCGAAGTGCGCGAAGCCCCGGCGTTCTACTACGCCGAGGACTACCACCAGCAGTACCTCGCCAAGAACCCGAACGGTTACTGCGGCCTGGGTGGTACGGGAGTCAGCTGCCCGCTGTAAACTCAGCTCCGGGCCTTAAGCCCGGAGCATGAGCATGAGCATGGCCGAGCCGAATCCGGATTTCGACGCGGGCGACGTGCGGCTGGAGGACCCGGCGGCGGACGAGCTCATGGTCAGCACGCCGGACATCTGGCGCTACCTCCCCAAGCTCCTCTATTACCCGGTGCGCGGCTACGCCCTGCCCATCGTGGTGGTCATCGGCGCCATCGTCTGGATCCTGGGCTACGCCGGCATCTTCGGC
>DASYZF010000013.1:0-2503 GCA_035946515.1 Gammaproteobacteria bacterium
TTTTGCTTCCATTTCCATGAAAATTCAAGGTAGTATGGAGCACGCTTGATAATTCATCTAGGCGGGGGTTTGGGTGAAGAAAGGCTTCTGGACCTCCGACTGGTTCGCGGGGCTAGCCTACGGACTGGTATTCCTCCTCATTGCTTATGTCATCTTCGGTGGAGCGTTCAGCCGCGCTGAGACCGCCGCCTATGACCTGGGCGTGAACTGGACCAGCGCCACCCCCGACAAAGACATCGCCGTCATCGCCATCGACGAACCCAGCATCGCCACCCTGGGCCGCTGGCCCTGGCCGCGCGACTACCACGCGGCACTGATCGACAAGCTCACCAAGGCGGGCGCCGGCGTCGTCGGCTTCACCGTGCTGCTGTCGGAGGCGCAGGTGGACCAGGGCAGTGTCTACATCAAGGACATGCAGGACTTCTACGACGGCTCCTCGCTCGAGGCCGCCGCGCCCTTCACCGCTGTGCCGCCGGGCAGCACCGCGCCGGTGGCGGCCAAGACCCCCACGCTCACCGTCCCCGCCGCCGTGCACGGCGATCTGCTGGAGCTGCGCAAGCGCATCCAGGCCGCCTCCGAGACCCTGAACTCCGACGTCAAGCTCGCCGCCAGCATGAAGGCCTCCGGCAAGGTGGTCATCCCCATGCTGTTCACCGTGGGCGATCCCCTCGGCCGCCAGAGCCAGCAGACGCCGGACTACATCCTGAAGAACGCCCTGAGCTCGGTGATCAATGCACCGGACGACCAGCAACCGCTGGCCACCACCGAGATGACCCTGCCCTTGGCCGACTATGCCAAGGCCGCGGACATCGGTTTCCTCAACTCGTTCCCGGACGGCGACGGCGAGCTGCGTTTCGAGAGCCTGGTGCTGCGCAACTACGACGTGTACTACCCCTCGTTCTCGCTAGCCGTAGCGATGAAATACCTCAACCTGGGCCCGGACGACGTCAAGGTCATGCCCGGTCAGGGGCTCAAGGTCGGCAAGCTGTTCATCAGCACCGACAGCAACCTGTTCATGCGCAACTTCTACTACAGCGGCGCCAACGGCGGTTCGCCGTTCCCCGTGTACTCCTATGCCGACGTCTACCTCGGCAAGGTGCCGGCCGACGACTTCAAGGGCAAGATCGTGATCATCGGCGCCACCGCAGTCGGCATCACCAGCAGCTTCCCGACCCCCACCTCGCCGCTGATGACGCCGGCCCTGATCGAAGCCAACGTCGTCTCCAGCATCCTGCAGCAGAACTTCTTCATCGCGCCCGCCTGGACGCACTACATCACACTGTTGGCGCTGCTGCTCGTCATCGCCTACCTTGCCGTGGGATTGCCGCACCTGAAACCCAGCCATGCCGCGCTCGTCAGCCTCGGCTTGGTGGTGCTGATGCTCGCCATCGAGTTCGGCGTCATGAAGAGCAAGTTCCTGTGGATCCCGCTGGTGGTGCCGGTGCTGCTGCTCATCACCGGCCACCTGATGATGACCATCAAGCTCTCCGGCATGATCAACAAGATGCTGGTGCGCAGCGAGGCGGACAGCGCCGAGAGCAACAAGATGCTCGGCCTCGCCTTCCAGGGCCAGGGCCAGCTCGACATGGCCTTCGAGAAGTTCCGCAAATGCCCCATGGACGACTCCATCGCCGACCTGCTCTACAACCTGGCGCTGGATTACGAGCGCAAGCGGCAGTTCAACAAGGCGGGCTCGGTCTACCAGTTCATCAGCGACTTCAACGCCAAGTTCCGCGACGTGGCCGAACGCATCGCCCGCTCCAAGCAGATGGAAGGCACCGTGATCCTGGGCGGCGGCGGCGCGAGTGCCAGCGGCACCATGATCCTGGGCGACGGCACCGTGCAGAAGCCGATGCTCGGCCGCTACCAGGTGGAGAAGGAGCTCGGCAAGGGCGCCATGGGCGTCGTGTATCTCGGCCGCGACCCCAAGATCAACCGCGTGGTGGCCATCAAGACCATGGCCCTGTCCCAGGAGTTCGACGCCGACGAGCTCACCGAGGTCAAGGAGCGCTTCTTCCGTGAGGCCGAGACCGCGGGCCGCCTCAACCATCCGAACATCGTCACCATCTACGACGCCGGCGAGGAACATGACCTGGCCTACATCGCCATGGAGTTCCTCAAGGGCAAGGACCTGACCGGGCACACCAAGGGCAACAACCTGCTGCCCTCCAAGACCGTGCTCGACATCATCGCCAAGGCTGCCGACGCCCTGGATTACGCCCACAGCCAGAACGTGGTGCACCGGGACATCAAGCCGGCCAACGTCATGTACGACCCGGAAAAGGGCGAGATCAAGGTCACGGACTTCGGCATCGCCCGCATCACGGACTCCAGCAAGACCAAGACCGGCATGGTCCTAGGCACCCCCTCCTATATGTCCCCGGAGCAGCTTTCCGGCAAGAAAGTGGACGGCCGTTCCGACCTGTTCTCCCTGGGTGTTACCATGTATCAGCTGCTCGCGGGGCAGCTGCCTTTCCAGGCCGACTCCATGGCGACCTTGATG
>DASYZF010000014.1:0-3708 GCA_035946515.1 Gammaproteobacteria bacterium
CAAGCGCGCCGTGCCCATCAGTTCCCTGAAGAGCTACCTGGGCCACACCCTGGGAGCCTGCGGCGCGCTCGAGTCCTGGCTCTCCATCGCCATGATGGAGGAAGGCTGGTTCGCGCCCACCATCAACCTGGACAACCTCGACCCTGCCTGCGATGGGCTCGACTACATCACGGGCGACGGCCGCCGCCTCCAGACCGAGTACGTGATGAACAACAACTTCGCGTTCGGCGGGATAAACACAAGTCTGATTTTTAAAAGATGGAAAAAAAACCAAGACCGGACCTGACGGCCTTCCGCGCTGCGCGCGCGGCCCTGGGTCGGCGTCGCATGCGGCGAACTCAAGAAATGGGTCTGAGCCCGCGCCCGTGACCCATCCCGTCCGAATCATGTTCATGGAGCAGGCCCACGCTCCGTTCACCGAGACCGCCCTCCTCTCCCGACTGCATCCCGACGAGCGTGCCCGCTACCGCGGTTTCACCCACGGACCGCGGCGCTTGAGCTGGCTCGCGGGACGGGCCCTCATGCTCGCGGCCCTGGAGAAAATCCTGGGCACGGCGGATGCGCGCGCCCTGCGCAGCCGGGAATCCGGCGGCGTGGCGTACGGTGACGGCGAGCTGCATCTCAACCTCAGCCACAGCGGCGGGCTGCTGGGAGTCGCTTTCTCCAGCCTGCCCGTGGGGCTAGACCTCGAACAGCCGCGGCTCCGGGCGGCGGTGCGATCCGCCGGCCGGATCTTCTCGGCGCAAGAGACCGCCTGGCTAGACACTCTGCCCGCGCCGGAGCGATTGGATGGATTCTATAGCCTGTGGACCCTCAAGGAAGCTGCCTGCAAAGCCGTGGAACTCACCCTCTGGGATTGCATGAAGACCGCGTGCTTCGTACCGCCGGAGGGCCGTTTTTCACCGCAGGCACCGCTGCCGGCGGGGCCTTGGAGCTGCCTGTACGCCCGCCTGGAACCGGACTGGCATCTGGCAGTGGCGGTCTCCGGGACCGCGGGCCCCTTGGAGCCCAGCTGCTGGCGCTTGGCGGCGGACGGAAGTTGGCATGAGACCGCGCTTGTCCAGCCGGCGCGGCTATATGCAAGATAATCCCACCCTATGAAGACACCCGAGATCCGCCCCGGCCCGACGCTGCACCTGACGCTGCTGCGCTTCAACCTGCATCATCTCTCGCTCCTCGCCTGCCTGCTCCTGGCGACGGGTGCGATCTTCTTAGGCTGGAGCTGGTGGCTGTCGGCGCCGCTCATCGTGATCTTGGTGTTGCTGGTGACCGACGCCATCGCGCGGCCGGGCTCCAGTCTCTTCTACCCGACGGTGAGCCACGGGCCGCGGGGCGACATGCGCGTGGCCTTGAGCTTCGACGACGGCCCGGATCCCGTGGTGACCCCCGAGGTCCTGGAGGCGCTGAAGGAATACGGCGCCAAGGCCACCTTCTTCGTCATCGGCAGAGCCCTGGATCGGTATCCCGAACTCGGCCGGCGCATGGCCGCCGAGGGCCATGCCATCGGCAACCATTCCTGGCAGCATTCCCGCTTCCAGAACTTCCGGCTCGCTGCCTGGCATGGAGCGGAGCTGGCGCGCGGCGAAGCTTCCATCATCGCGGTGACCGGCGGCGGGCCCGTCCCCTATCGTCCGCCCGTGGGCCTGAAGAGCGGCGAACTGGCACAAGCTGCCTGGCGGCGGCGCATGCCGGCCATGGTGGCCTGGTCCCTGCACAGCCGCGACACCCGGCTCTCCGATCCGGAACGCATCGCCCGGCGCGTGCTGATGCACGTCCGCGGCGGCGACATCATCCTCATGCACGACGGCCACGACCTGCCCGGCCGCACGCGTCCGGTCTGCGCACCGGCCCTGCGCCTCATCCTCGCCGGCCTCTCCGAGCGCGGTTTCCGCTGCGTCACGGTGCCGGAACTGCTGGGCTGGGGCCGTGTCCTGGGCCCACCGCCTATGCCTGCCCGGCGGGACGCGATAACATGATGATCGGGAACCGTCCGCCGGTGGGGTCATCGGGCGAAGACGGAATGAAACGACTAGATATCCGGTAGAGATATCCGAGATAACCGCATGTCCACGCTGAACGTCTTCGAAACCCTCAAATCCACCCTGGTGGAGCAGTTCGAGCTCGACCCGGCCAAGATCACTCCCGAGGCACGCCTCAACGAGGATCTGGACCTGGACAGCATCGACGCCGTGGACCTGATCATCAGGCTCCAGGAGATCACCGGCCGCAAGGTGAGCCCGGAGGAGTTCAAGGGCGTGCGCACCGTCGGGGACGTGCAACGCGTCATCGAGAAGCTGCTGGTCACGCCCGCCGCTTAGATCCGGCCCCTGCGGGGCCCATCCCATCCTTGATATATCATCTTGGCGACGCGCGACGCGCGTCGGCCCGGACGGCGCCGCCGTCCCAAACGGGGAGTCATCGGCGTGCAGAGACGGGTAGTGGTCACGGGTTTCGGCGGCATCACCGCCTTGGGCCACGACTGGCAGACCATCCGTGCGGCCCTGCGCGCGCGCCGCTCCGCCGTGCGCTATATGAAGGAGTGGGCCGACTTCACCGGCCTCAACACACGGCTCGCCGCCCCGGTGGCGCCCTACGAACTGCCGCCCCAGTACAACCGCAAGACCATGCGCAGCATGGGGCCGGTGGCAGTGATGTCCACCCGTGCCACGGAGTTGGCGCTGGAACAGGCCGGCCTCTTGAGCACCCCGGTGCTGAAGTCCGGCCACGCGGGCGTCGCCTACGGCGCCTGTGCCGGCAGCGCGGACGCCACCGTGGCCTTCGGCCGCATGGCCACCACCGGCACCCTGCAGGGCGTGACTTCCAACACCTACGTGCAGATGATGAGCCACACCGGCGCAGTCAACATCAGCCTGTTCTTCGGCATGACCGGCCGCATCATCCCTTCCAGCAGCGCCTGCACCTCCGCGAGCCAGGCCATCGGCTACGCCTACGAAGCCATCAAGTACCGCAAGCAGCGGGTGATGGTGGCGGGCGGCGCCGACGAACTCAGCATCGGTTCCACCGCCGTGTTCGACACGCTCTTCGCCACCAGCACCAGGAACGATGCGCCCGAGACCACACCGCGGCCCTTCGACCGGGACCGGGACGGGCTCGTGGTGGGCGAGGGAGCGGTGACCCTGATCCTGGAAGACCTGGAGCACGCACAAGCACGCGGCGCAACCGTCTACGCGGAGCTCGTGGGTTTCGGCACCAACGCCGACGGCGCCCATATCACCCAACCCCAGAAGGAGACCATGGCGGAGGTGATGCGGCTCGCGCTCGAGGACGCCGGGCTCGCGTCCGCCGCGGTGGGCTACGTGAACGCCCACGGCACCGCCACCGACCGGGGCGATGTGGCGGAGTCCGAGGCCACCCAGCAGATCTTCGGCAAGCGCATCCCCATCAGTTCCCTGAAGAGCTACTACGGCCACACCCTGGGGGCCTGCGGCTCCCTGGAAGCCTGGCTCAGCATCGAGATGATGCGCGAAGGCTGGTTCGCCCCCACCATCAATCTGGATAACGTGGACCCGGCCTGCGCCGAACTGGACTACATCATGGGCGAGGCTCGGCCGCTTGAGGTGGACTGCCTCATGTCCAATAACTTCGCTTTCGGCGGGATAAATACCAGTTTGATATTCAAACGCTGGGATAAAAACTAAGACCGGGCCTGACGGCCTTCCGCGCTTCGCATCCTGCTATGCGCGCGGC
>DASYZF010000015.1:0-3439 GCA_035946515.1 Gammaproteobacteria bacterium
CTGGACGAGCTGCGCCGCATCGGCCAGCACGGCACCGAGTTCCTGGCGGAGCTGGAGGCGCGGGAGAAAGCCCGCAGCGGCATCACGACGCTGCGCGTGAACTACAACCGGGTGCACGGCTATTACATCGAAGTCACCCGCGCCCAGTCGGACAAGGTGCCGGCGGACTACATCCGCCGCCAGACCCTGAAAGGCGTCGAGCGCTACATCACTCCCGAGCTCAAGGCCTTCGAGGACAAGGCCCTCTCCGCCGAGGAAAAGGCCCTGGCCCGGGAGCGCAGCCTCTACGACGCCTTGCTGGATTCCTTGATCGAGAAGCTCGCGGGCCTGCAGCGGACCGCCGCCGCGCTCGCGAGCCTGGACGTGCTCGCCAACCTCGCGGAGCGCGCCACGGAACTCAGGCTCGCGGAGCCGGAACTCACCTCCGCGCCCCAGCTCCTCATCGAAGGCGGCCGGCACCTGGTGGTGGAGCAGGTGATCGACACCCCCTTCGTGCCCAACGACCTCAAGCTCGACGACGCGCGCCGCATGCTGGTGATCACCGGCCCCAACATGGGCGGCAAGTCCACCTACATGCGCCAGACGGCGCTCATCGCCATCCTCGCCCACATCGGCAGCTTCGTGCCCGCGAGCCGCGCCCTCATCGGGCCCCTGGACCGCATCTTCACCCGCATCGGCGCCTCCGACGACCTCGCCGGCGGCCGCTCGACCTTCATGGTGGAGATGGTGGAGACCGCCAACATCCTTAACAACGCCACGGACCGAAGCCTCGTGCTCATGGACGAGATCGGCCGCGGCACCTCCACCTACGACGGCATGTCCCTGGCCTGGGCGGCGGCGAGCCATATCGCGCGCGAGCTCAAGGCCTTCACCCTCTTCGCCACCCACTACTTCGAGCTCACGGCCCTCGCCGAGCTCGTACCCGGCGTCGCCAACGTGCATCTCGACGCCACCGAACACGCCCACGAACTCGTGTTCCTGCACGCCGTGAAGGAAGGCCCCGCGGACCGGAGTTATGGATTGCAGGTAGCCGCCTTGGCCGGCATCCCCAAGCCCGTCATCACCCAGGCCCGGGAATACCTGACACGCCTGGAGTCCGCCCAGCGCCAGCCGAAGGAGAAACCCGCCACGGAACAGCAGATCGGCCTCTTCGCCCCGCCGCCGTCGGCGGTGGAGAAGAAGCTGTACGGCATCAATCCGGACGCGTTATCGCCGAAGGAAGCGTTGGAGTTATTGTACGAACTGAAGAAGGTCTCCAAGAGCGAGTAAACCATGTCCCCACCCATCGCATTCGGCCAGGACGCCATCCGCTACCCCATCTGGGCCAAGATCACCGGCATCGTCTCCATCCTGCTGGTGCTCATGGCGGTGGTGACCTACAGCACCAGCGTGCAGCTCGCGCACCTCAAGAGCGAACTCGCGGTCCTCTCCCAGTACGACATCCCCCTGGACGAGAAGGCCAACGACATCCGCTACTACAACCTCGTCCAGGTGCTGACCTTCGAGCGCATCATCCACATCAAGTTCAGCAAGCAGCGCGACCCCGCCGAGCAGGCGGGCGACGCCGCCGGCAAGGCCCTGGGCGCCTGCAAGCGCGATGACCTGCTCGCCGCCATGCAGAAGCTGCACGAGCAGTTCCCGGACCGCGACGTCTGGGAGAGCGCCGCCTTCTACCTGCAGGGCCATTGCGCCGACGGCGTCATCGACTCGGCCCACAGCCTCGTCGGCGCGGCGCTCGCCTCGCCGGACGTCGCCGGCAACCCTGACCTGGTGGGCCTGTTCACCTCGCTGCAGGCGCAGCTCGAGGCGCTGCCGGGGTTGCGCGCCAACCTGGTGCAGCTCATGCAGACCTCCATCGACGCTTCCGAGCAAGGCATGCTGGATAACAACAGCGTGCTGCGCGAGCAGGTGGACCAGAACCTGCGGCTCGTGGGCAAGCAAGTCTCCGACATCTCCCTGAAGGTGCGGCAGTACACCGAGGCCGCGGCAGCGCGGGCCGACGCCCTGGAGCAGCGGGCCATCTGGATCAACTGGGGCCTCACGGTGATCGCTGCGATCCTGGGCTTCCTGCTGGCGGCCTTCCTGGCCCGCAACCTGGTGAAGCCGGTGCGCGAACTCCTCACCGGTGCCGCGGCGGTGAAGAACGGCGACTTGAGCGCCCATGTGCAGGTGCACACGGCCGACGAGATCGCCCTGCTCGCCCAGTCCTTCAACTACATGGTCTCGGGCCTCAAGGAGAAGGAATCCATCAAGGCCACCTTCGGCCAGTACGTGGATCCGCGCATCGTGAACGCGCTCTTGGCCGGCAAGCCCCTAACGGAGGCGGGCGAGAAGCGCATCATGACCGTGTTCTTCTCCGACGTCGCCGGCTTCACCTCCCTGGGCGAGCAGCTCACGCCGGACGCCGTGGTGCGCCTGCTCAACCACTACCTCTCCGCCATGTCCAAACCCATCGGCGAGCACCAGGGCATCATCGACAAGTACATCGGCGACGCCATCATGGCCTTCTGGGGGCCTCCGTTCACCGGCGAGCAGGAACACGCCCTACTCGCCTGCCAGGCGGCGCTGCAGCAGCTCGAGAACCTCAAGGACGTGCGTCGCTCCATCCCGGACGTTACCGGCCTGCGCCGCGGCCTGCAGCGTTTCGACGTGCGTATGGGCATCTGCACCGGCGACGTCACCGCGGGCACCATCGGTTCGGAGAACGCCAAGAACTACACCGTCATCGGCGACACCGTGAACCTGGCCTCGCGCCTGGAATCGGCGAACAAGTATTACGGCACCAGGCTGATCGTCGCCGGCACCACCTATGAGGCCGCCGGGGAAGGCGTGGAGGCGCGCGAGCTCGACCGCATCCGGGTCCTCGGCAAATCCGAGCCGGTGGAGATTTACGAGCTTCTCGGCCTCAAGGGCCAGGCGCCGGAGGCTGTCCTCAAACTGCGTGCGCGCTATAGAGAGGGGCTCGCGGATTATCGCCAGGGGCATTGGAGCACCGCCCGCGCGGCGTTCGAGGACTGCCTGCGCATCGCGCAGGATGACGGCCCGACCCAGGCCATGCTCCGGCGCATCCGGGAATTCGAGGCGAAGCCGCCCGCCGAGGGGTGGGACGGCATATGGAACTTCGACGAGAAATGATCGCACCGGCCGCGTCTGCTTCCGGCCAAGAGCAGACATGCTCTAGTACGCGCTGGGTATCGTACTTTGATCGGCACTTCGTCACGGAGTCCCCATGTCCCCCCTCACCCTCGACATCACCCTGGCCTACGCCCACTTTCTCACTCTGTTCGCGGCCTTCGCTCTGCTGCTCGCGGAACTGCTGATCTTCAACCTCCCGCTGCCCGCGTCGAAATGGCGCTTGCTGAGTCGCATTGATCTGGCGTATTTCCTCTTCGCCATCGGTATCCTGCTCACGGGCTTGGGAAGGGTCGTCTGGGGGCTG
>DASYZF010000016.1:0-2159 GCA_035946515.1 Gammaproteobacteria bacterium
CCGGCAGCATGTGCCACACGTGCTGCAGCACCAGGAGCGTGCGCATGGCGCGGGCGTCGTCCGCCGAGAAACGGTATTGCCTCGAGAGCGTGCTCCACAGGTGCTGGGCCTTGAGCGGCGAGCTGCGCGCCACGATCTTGACGCCCGCCAGCAGCATCTCCTGGTGGGCTTCGTCGTCGGGGGCCTGGGTGTTGGCGAGCCACACCGCCGGGTCCGCCGCCATGTCGAGCCAGTCCTGCACCCAGTCCCGGTCGTAGGCCGGGAGCCTGGGCAGCAGCGCGCGGGCGGTGCCGTAGTCCTTGGACTGCAGCGCCAGCTCCGCGCGCTTGCGCAGCATGTCGGCGTTGATGAGCCGGTGCGCATCGAGGTATTGGAAGAGCGGCGTGCAGGCGGTGCTCATGGGCGGCGTCAGGCTGCTGGCCGGGTTCGTGGCCGGCTGCACCTTGCCGTCGAGCGAGATGGCCGGCGTCAGCCACAGGTGGCGCGCCGCCACCACCCAGGTGTCCCGGTCCGGTTCGTCTTGCTTCATGAGATGCGCGCTCACCGCCGCGCAGCGCAGCGCCGGGTCCGTCTCGTCCCGGTAGTAGGCGAGCACCTTGTCCCATTCCTGCCGCTGTGCGAGCACCACCAGCCAATCCTCGCGCAGCGCGTCGTCCACCGGCATGTCCGGGTACGCCATGAAGAACTGTTCCACCGCCGCATCCGGCTGCTGGTCGAGGGTGGCGTCGAGGTAGGCGTAGTCGAGGTAGGGCCTGAGCGGATAGTCCTTGAGGGACTTGAGATACGGCGCGAGGTCGCGCGCGTCGCCCTTCACCGCGTAGCTCCAGGCGAGCTTGAACTCGGCCCGCTGCTGCGTGAAATCGTCCGCGTTCTGCCCCAGCGCACACAGGGTTGTGAGCGCAGTGCACAGCAGGAGGAGACGGGCCCCGGTCATGCCCAATAGATTACCGTGGGCGGTCAGGGCGGGGCTATGATTTGCAGGCGAAACGCGCGTTGCGTAGGAGCCAGGACATGACATTTTCCAGCATCGATCCCACCAGCGGCGAGCGTTGGCAGGAACACCCGGCCTGGGGAGCGGCGCGCCTGGAAGCGGCCCTCGCCGCCGCGAGCGGCGCCGCGCCCGCCTGGGGCGCCCGCAGTATCGAAGAGCGTTGCCGCCTGCTGCGCCGCGCCGGCGAGACGCTGCAGCAGCACCGCGACGACTACGCCCTGCTCATGAGCCGCGAGATGGGCAAGGTCATGGCCGAGGCCAGGGCCGAGATCGAGAAGTCCGCCAAGGCCTGCCTCTACTACGCCGAGGAAGCGCCGGCGATGCTGGCGGACGAAGTCATCCGGTCGGACGCCAAGCGGAGCCTGGTCGCCTACCAGCCGCTCGGCCTGGTGCTCGCCATCATGCCCTGGAACTTCCCCTTCTGGCAGGTGATCCGCGCCGCGGCGCCCGCCCTCGCCGCCGGCAACACCCTGGTCTTGAAGCACGCCGACAACGTCACCGGCTGCGCCGTAGCGCTCGAGACCGTGTTCAGGGAAGCGGGCTTCCCGGCGGGCGTGTTCCAGACCCTCATGATCCACGTCCCGGAGGTGGACGCCGTGATCCGCGACCCACGCGTGAAGGCGGTGACGCTCACCGGCAGCGAGCGGGCCGGCGTGGCCGTGGGCCGCGCCAGCGGCGAGACCCTCAAGAAATGCGTGCTGGAGCTCGGCGGTTCCGACGCCTGCGTGGTGCTGGAGGACGCGGACCTGAAGCTCGCCGCCGCCACCGGCGCCAGGTCCCGCTACCAGAACGCCGGCCAGAGCTGCATCGCCGCCAAGCGCTTCATCCTGGTGGAGCAGATCGCCGACGCCTTCCTCAAGGAATTCCGCGCCGAGGCCGAGGCCCTGGTGAGCGGCGACCCGCGGGACCCCAAGACGACCTTGGCTCCCCTGGCACGGCTCGATCTGCGCGACAACCTCCACGCCCAGGTGGAGGATGCCCTCAAGAAAGGCGCCAAGCCCCTCATCGGCTGCACCCTGCCTGCGGGCCCGGGCGCCTTCTATCCCGCCTCCATCCTCGACGGCGTGAGACCCGGCATGCGCGCCTGGAGCGAGGAGCTCTTCGGCCCCGTGGCGAGCGTCATCCGGGTCAAGGACGAAGCCGAGGCACTGGCCGTCGCCAACGCCAC
>DASYZF010000017.1:0-3450 GCA_035946515.1 Gammaproteobacteria bacterium
AGGACGACGTGGTGACCATGGACTGGGTCCCGGGCCAGGGGACGCAGATCAGCTGGAACGGCACTTTCCGCGGCAACATCCCCGGCGAGGACTTCCACAAGGCGCTGCTGCGGGTGTTCCTGGGCCCGAATCCGCCTACGGATGCCCTCAAGGATGGGATGCTCGGCAAGGACTGAAAGCCGCACCGAAGCTACTGCGCTCGACATAGCTTCGTCTGTAGCAGGATGCGTACGTGCCGCGGAGCACAGGGATGTGCGAGAGCGGCGAGCGGTCCCATCCATGGTGCGCCAACCAGTTTCGCCATCCCTGGCGAAGCGTGCGCTATATATAGCGCACCCTCCCGCGCCTTGCTCTGCCTTCGCTCGCGACGCTTCGGGCCGGCTTTTTAAAGAAAGAGGTTATTAGACGCCGGCCTGAGCCGACGTCTTTCTTTGTAGATTGAGTTCGCGTCAGCTCTGCAGCTTCAGTCCTGCCGCCTTCATCGCCTCACGTACATAGGGGAACATGTCGGCAGACATGCCCCGGGCGGCGAGGGCCTCCGGTTGCTGCTGATAGGCGTCTTTCAGTTTGCGGGTGATGTTGGGATCCCCGCCCGTGAAAGCGGTCACCAGGGCGTGCCACCGCTTCCCGAGTTCCACCACCTGGGGGTCCGTAGGGGGCGTGCCGGCTTCCATGGCGGCGCGTACCTCAGCGATCAGCTTGGGCCAGGCCTGCTGCGCCTCCTGCATGCCGGCCTCGCCCAGCTGCTCGGAGCGCTTCAGGAGCTCGGCCCGCTCGCCCTCGGTCAGCTCCACCTTCAGTTTCTCGTTCATGGCTATGCTCTCCAGTAGTTCATCGACGTTGAGGGTCGATGCCGAGCCCAGCCGTCTCGCCGCGAGTCTGAGGGAATCCAGCGCCTTGGACTTCGCGTCCAGGTCCTGCTCCAGTGCCGTGATGCGCGTGGCCAGCACCTCGGCCGCCTTATGCGCGTCCCGCGCCAGCAAGAGTCCGATCTCCGCCAGGCTGAAGCCGGCACGCTTCAAGAGCGCGATCTGCATCAGCCGCTGCAGCGCCTCCGGCCCATACAGCCGGTAGCCGGAAGCGGAATGGGAGGTCGGCTTCAGCAGGCCGCGCTGCTCGTAGAGCCGCAGCGCCTTGGCGCTCATGCCGGTGCGTGCCGCGATCCTGCCGATCCTCAACAACTCGGGTTTTACGGGTGGTTTCGTCATCGCGGCATAGCCTGCAGCCTGCCCTTGGGGCAAGGTCAAGCGTCGAGTTGGGATCTCTAGGCGGTCTTGCGCAAGGCGTACAGCCGCCGGCCGATGAGCACGAAGAGCAGGATGTTCAAGGCCAGATAGTAGCTGTAATTGAACCAGGCTGGGTATTGGAAACTGCTGCCGATGAGGAGATGCAGTATCCCCGGGATGAATCCGATGAGATACAGCGCGATGCCGACTTTTATCCCGATCACCACCGACAAGGAGAAATAACGGTGGAAGAACTGCACTCCTTCTTTCCCGCCGTTGCAGAAGAACATGGAGAGCACGCCGAAGCAGGTCAGGGCGAGGGCGGTGAACACCACTGTCTTGCCCCACGGGGTCAGCGGCTGGCCGTCCTGGCCCAGGTAGGCGAGGGTGAAGCCCACGTAGTCATACATGAGGGTCAGGAAGAAGTAGACGAAAGCGTGGGCATCCGAGAGGGTCCGGCGGTGTAGCCGTTCCATGAGCGTAGGCGTATTCCAGATGATGATCATGCCCTTCTCCCTGCCAACCCCTTTAGAGATAACTCAGCCAATCGCGGGAAGAGTCGGCGTAGCCGATGAAGTGCGGATTGAGCAGGGATTCCTTGGCGTTGTAGCGCAAGGCCCCGCCGTCCACCGTCACTACCGTGCCCCCGGCGGCCGCGAGCACCGCGTGGCCCGCGCCCGTATCCCACTCCGAGGTGGGCCCGAGGCGCGGATACACGTCCGCCGAGCCTTCCGCCACCAGGCAGAACTTGAGCGAGCTGCCCCTGGAGACGGTCTCGTGGGGGCCGAGCTTCGCGAGGTAGCCGTCCAGGAGCTCGCCCCGGTGGGAGCGGCTCGCCACCACTTTCACGGGCTTGCCGGGGATGAGCTGGCGCGCCTTGATGGGCGAGGCCTGGCCGTCCTTGTCGCGGCGGAAGGCGCCCACGCCCAGGCAGCCGTAGTAGGAGAGACCGGTGGCCGGCACGTGCACCACGCCGACCACGGGCACGCCGCCCTGGATCAGGGCGATGTTCACCGTGAAGTCGCCGTTCTTGCTGATGAACTCCTTGGTGCCATCCAGGGGATCCACCAGCCAGTAGCTGTCCCAGCGGCGGCGCTCGGTGTAGGCGATGTCCGCGGACTCCTCCGACAGCACCGGCAGGTCCGGGGTGATGCGCTTCAGGTCCGCCACGATCACCTTGTGGGCGGCGAGGTCCGCGTCCGTCACCGGTGAGTGGTCGGCCTTCATGGCCACGTCGAAGTCGGTGGCGTAGACGCGCATGATCTGTTCGCTGGCGGAGCGGGCGATATCCAGGAGCGGGGCGAGCAGCTTCTCGTCGGGTGCGGTCACGGTGTGTCCCTGATGCGGGTAAGCGTGGGCGGCAGTATATGATACCGGCCATGTCTGCCGCCCATCGCAAGCTGCCGGATCTCTCCCAGGTAGGGAGCGTGTTCCTGGACATGGACGGCACGCTCCTCGACCTGCATTTCGACAACTTCTTCTGGCTGGAGTATCTGCCCATCCGTTACGGCGAGCGCCATGGCCTCACGGCCGACGCCGCCTTGGAGCGGCTGCACCCGCGCTTCAAGGCGGTGGAGGGCACCCTCGCCTGGTATTCCCTGGAATACTGGTCCGGGGAGCTGGACATGGACATCCTCACCATGAAGCGGGAAGTGGAGCACCTCATCCGGGTCCTGCCCCATGCGGAGGAGTTCCTGCAGACCATGCGGGCCATGGGGAAGAGGCTGGTGCTCGTCACCAACGCCCATGCGCCGGTGCTGGGTCTCAAGATGGAGCGCACCCGCCTCGACGCTTATTTCGACCGCATCGTCTCCTCCCACGACTTAGGTGCTCCCAAGGAGACCCCGGATTTCTGGCAGCGGCTGCAGGAAGTGGAGCCCTTCGACCCCGGGGCGACGCTATTGGCGGACGACAGCCTGCCGGTGCTGCGCGCGGCGCGGGACTACGGCTTGAAACACATCGTAGCCATGCGCCGGCCGGATACCCGCCGCCCCGCCCGGGAGATGGAGGACTTTGCGGCGATCGAGAGTTTCGCGGAATTGCTAGAGCACTAGCGGGATCAGGGCTTTAGTCTTGCGCCGATACTCGGCGTAGCGCTCACCGAAGCGCGCGCCCATGACCTGCTCTTCCAGGCGGATCTTGTGGATGAAGATGCCGAGCATGATGCCGATGGAGAAGAGCCCGCCCACGTGGCCGAGAGCCAGGGCCGAGCCGGCGAAACCCA
>DASYZF010000018.1:0-3949 GCA_035946515.1 Gammaproteobacteria bacterium
GATGCGGCCCAGGCCATCGGCACCGAATACAAGGGCAAGCGCGTCGGCTCCTTTGGCGACATCGTGGTGTTCAGCTTCCACGCCAACAAGAACCTCACCACCATCGAGGGCGGGGCGGTGTCCTTGGCGAGCGAGGCCGAGGCCAGACGCCTGGAGATCCTGCGTTTCCACGGCATCACCAAGCACCCGGACGGCACCATGGACGTGTCGGAAGCGGCGAGCAAGCACAACATGACCGACGTGGCGGCGAGGGTGGGCATCGGCCAACTCAAGCACCTGGACGAGTTCAACCGCAAGCGCCGCGCCCTGGCCTACCGCTACCTGGAGCTGCTGGGCGACGAGGAACTCGCGGTGGTGCCCGCCAAGGGCGACGCCGGCCACAGCTGGCATATGTTCACGCCGCTGCCGCTCTATAAGAGGTACGGCCTGGACCGCAACACCCTGAAACAGCGCATGCACGAGCGGGGCATCGGCCTCGGCATCCACTACCAGGCCCTCAACCAGTTCAGCTTCTACCGCCAGATGGGGTATCGTGAGGGGCAGTTCCCCAACGCCGAGCGCATCGGCTACGAGACCCTGACCTTCCCGCTGTTCCCGGCCATGCAGATGTCGGACGTGGACCGGGTCTGCGATGCCTTGCGAGCCTGTCTGAAGGGTGCCTGAGAGAGAGAGCATGAGCGAGAAGAGCAACAACAAGAAGCGATCCACCGCCGGGGCCCCCGAGCTCTCGGTGGTGATCCCCGTCTATAACGAACAGGAATCGCTGCCGACCCTGTTCAAGCGCCTGTATCCGGCGCTCGACGCCCTGAAGCGCAGGTACGAGATCATCTTCGTGGACGACGGCAGCGCCGACCGCTCGGCGGCCATGCTGCGCGAGCAGTACGGCAAGCGGCCCGACGCCACCCGGGTGGTGCTGCTGCAGAGCAACTTCGGCCAGCATGCCGCCATCCTCGCGGGTTTCCACAGCTCCCGCGGCGAGAAGGTGGTGACCCTGGACGCGGACCTGCAGAATCCCCCGGAGGAGATCGGCAACCTCCTCAAGAAGATGGACGAGGGCTTCGACTATGTCGGCACCATCCGCCGCCGGCGCCGCGACGTGTGGTGGCGCAAGACCGCCTCGCGCATGATGAACCGGCTGCGGGAGCGCATCACCAAGGTCAAGATGACCGACCAGGGCTGCATGCTGCGCGCCTATTCGCGCCACGTCATCGACGCCATCAACAGCACCAGCGAGATCAACACTTTCATCCCGGCGCTCGCCTATCTCTATGCGCTCAAGCCCGTGGAGATCGAGGTGGAGCACAACGAGCGGGCGGCGGGGGAGTCCAAGTACTCCCTCTACAAGCTCATCCGCCTCAACTTCGACCTGGTCACCGGCTTCTCGGTGGTGCCACTGCAGGTGTTCTCCTTCTTCGGCCTGATGATCGCCGGTTCCTCGCTGCTGCTGTTCATCGCCTTGATCGTCTATCGCATCGTCTATCCGGAAGGCACAGTGCAAGGCGTGTTCACCCTGTTCGCCATCGTGTTCTTCCTCATCGGCATCATCCTGTTCGGCATCGGCCTCCTGGGCGAGTACGTGGGCCGCATCTACCAGGAAGCCCAGCGCCGGCCGCGTTTCCTGATCCGCGCCGTGCTGGAGAAGGGCAAGAAGTGAAATCTGCCGTCGTCTTCGCCTATCACGACGTGGGCGTGCGCTGCCTGTCGGTACTGCTCGCTCACGGCGTACGCGTGCCTCTGGTGGTGACCCACGAGGACGACCCGGGCGAGAACATCTGGTTCGGCAGCGTGAAGCGCCTGGCGGAGCTCAACGGCCTGCCGGTGGTGACGCCCGCGGACCCGAACCAGGGCGACCTCGGGCAACGGGTCGCGGCGCTCAAGCCGGACTTCCTGTTCTCCTTCTATTACCGCTTCATGCTGGGCGAGGCCTTCCTCAACGCGCCGCAGCACGGCGCCCTCAACATGCACGGCTCGTTCCTGCCCAAGTACCGCGGCCGCGTGCCGGTGAACTGGGCGGTGCTGCACGGCGAGCGCCAGACCGGCGCCAGCCTGCACTACATGGAGAAGAAGCCGGACGCCGGCGACCTCGTGGACCAGCAGGCGGTGCCCATCCTGCCGGACGACACCGCCGGCCAGGTGTTCGGCAAGGTCACGGTGGCCGCGGAATGCGTGCTGGACCGGAGCCTCCCGGGCCTCTTGCTCGGCACTGCGCCGCGCCGGCCCCTGGACCTCAAGGCCGGCAGCTATTACGGACGTCGCCGTCCGGAGGACGGACGCATAGACTGGAGCCAGCCCGCCTGGACGGTGCACAACCTGATCCGCGCGGTGGCTCCGCCTTACCCCGGCGCCTACAGCAGCGCCGTGGGCAAACCGATCAAGGTGCTGCGCAGCCACTACCCGGACCAGCCGGCCAAGCACCGACGGCCGACCCTGTACGTGGAAGCGGGCCGCTGCCTCGCCGACTGCGGCGACGGCAAGCGCGTGGAAGTATTGCAACTGGAATGGGAAGGCCGGGTCATGGAGGCCGCGGAGTTCGCGCGGCGCCATGCGGCCGACTCCTTCCCACTGGGAGAATGAACGTGAAGAAGGTCCTGATCCTCGGCGTCAACGGCTTCATCGGCCACCACCTGAGCAAGCGCATCATCGAGACCACGGACTGGGAAGTCCATGGCATGGACATGTATTCCGACAAGGTCAAGGACCTGATGGGGAACCCGCGCTTCAGCTTCTTCGAGGGCGATATCACCATCAACCGCGAATGGGTGGAGTACCACGTGCGCAAGTGCGACGTGGTGCTGCCGCTGGTGGCCATCGCCACCCCGGCCACCTACGTCAAGGATCCGCTGCGGGTGTTCGAGCTCGATTTCGAGGCGAACCTGCCCATCGTGCGCCAGTGCGTGAAGTACAAGAAACGCGTGCTGTTCCCGTCCACCTCCGAGGTGTACGGCATGTGCCGCGACCCGGGCTTCGACCCCTACACCTCCGAGCTCATCCTCGGCCCGATCAACAAACCCAGGTGGATCTACAGCTGCAGCAAGCAGCTCATGGACCGGGTCATCGCCGCCTACGGCGACCGCGAGGGCCTGGCCTACACCCTGTTCCGGCCCTTCAACTGGATCGGACCCGGCCTCGACTCCATCTACACGCCGAAGGAGGGCAGCTCCCGCGTGGTGACCCAGTTCCTGGGCCAGATCGTGCGCGGCGAGACCATCAAGCTCGTGGACGGCGGTGCCCGCAAGCGCGCCTACACCTACGTGGATGACGGCATCGACGCCCTCATGTCCATCATCGAGAACAAGGGTGGTGCCGCCGACAAGCGCATCTACAACATCGGCAACCCCAAGAACAGTCATTCCGTGAAGGAGCTGGCGGACATGATGATGGAGATCGCGCTCTCCATGCCCGAATATGCCGACAGCGCCAGGAAGGTGAAGCTGCTCAACGTCAGCGCCGACGACTACTACGGCAAGGGCTACCAGGACGTGGAGAACCGCCTGCCCAGCATCGAGCACACCCGCCAGGAGCTCGGCTGGGAGCCGAAGGTGGATATGAAGACGGCGCTCAAGAAGCTCTTCGAGTTCTATCGCGGTGATGTGGCCAAGGCCCGCGCCTTGGTAGAAGAAAACGCCTGAGCTTGTGAAACGGCTAGCGCTGAAGATAGATGTGGATACCTTGCGCGGTACCTTGGAAGGGGTGCCGCCGCTGGTGTCCACGCTCCAGAAGCACCAGGCCAAGGCCACCTTCCTCTTCAGCCTGGGACCGGACCACACCGGGCGGGCGCTGCGCCGCGTGTTCCGCCCCGGCTTCCTGAAGAAGGTGTTCCGCACCAACGTGGCGGCCAACTATGGCCTTAAGACCCTCATGTACGGGGTGCTGCTGCCGGGGCCGGACATCGGCAAGCACGCCGCGCCCACCCTGCGCGCGGTGCGGGACGCCGGTTTCGAGGTGGGCA
>DASYZF010000019.1:0-5040 GCA_035946515.1 Gammaproteobacteria bacterium
CTCATCGGCGTGTCCTGCTACGACTCCCTGGAGCGCGCGGTGGCGGCCGCCCAGGCCGGCGCCGACTACGTGGCCTTCGGGAGCTTCTACCCTTCCCAGACCAAGCCCGATGCGGTGCGTGCGCCCATCACGCTGCTCGCCGAGGCCCGCAACCGGCTCGGCATCCCGGTCTGCGCCATCGGCGGCATCACCCCGGATAACGGCGCCACCCTGGTGGCGGCCGGAGCCGACATGCTGGCCGTAGTGCAGGGAGTGTTCGGCGCGGCGGATGTGGCCGAAGCGGCCAGGCGTTACGCGCGGCTGTTCTGAGGCTCCCCGGGAACCCGCAGGGCTTCAGCCGCGGATGAAGACCGAGACCACGGTGTAGTTGTCCTGGTCCGGGCGGCCGACGGCCGCCACGCCGGCATCCAGCGTCACCAACAGCTCTTCGGGGTCCGCGGCCGCACCCACCAGGCGCTCCAGCGCGGCGGTGTCGAAGTTCTCCCACAAGCCGTCGCTGCAGAGCAGGTATGCGTCTCCCGGCTGCGGCGCCGCGCCGCCGTTGCGGGTGCTGATGAGCAGCGAGTTCACGCTGCCCAGGCAACTCACCAGCCGCGAACGGCCCGGATGCCGCGGGATCTCCTCCTCCGGCACCTCCCCCGCCGCCACCAGCATCTGCACCGCGCTGTGGTCGCGGGTGCGGTAAGCGAGCTTGCCGCGGCGGAAATGGTAGAGACGCGAATCGCCGCAATGGGACCAGGCCACATCGCCGGCGGAAGCGCCGAACAGCACCAGCGTGCTGCGCATGTCGGAGAACTCGGCGTGGGTCTTCTGCTCGGCGCGGATGCCGGCATGGGCGTCGCTCACCGCCTGCTTGAGCTTGTCCTCGATCCGCTGCGCCGCACTGCGGCCGATGGACTGCAGCGCCGCCTGCACCGCGAGCTCCGCCGCCCGGGCGCCACCTTTGTGTCCGCCCAGGCCGTCGGCCAGCGCCCAAAAGGCGCCGCCGGCATCGCCCGTGTAACCCAGACGGTCTTCGTTGTAGGGGCGTGCGCCCTGCAGGCTCATGGCGGCGCTCTGCACGCGCACCGCGCCGAAGTCCAGCGAGGGGAAGGAGACGGGAGAGGGTTCGGTGGCCGCGTTCACGGCTTGGGTCACGGCTTGAACGGGATCCGCATACGGACGCGCTTGCGTTCGCGCACGCCGTTCACCGTATAGGGGACGAAGACCCAGCTATGGACGGCATGCAGGGCCGCGTCGTCGAACACCCCCGGAGGATTGGACGCCACCACTTCCATGCCGGAGGTGGTGCCGTCCACGTTCACGTTGAATTCCACGTCCACCCAGCCGCTCACGCCCTTGGCATCGCTGGGGTATTTCGGCGGCGGGCCGTACTGGAGCTTGGGCTGATCACGGCTGGGGGCAGGCGCATCGGCGACTTTCGACCCGGCCCTCGCCGTGTTCTTGCGGGGCGTGGCGGCCTTCGCCACCCGCTTCACCGGCGCCGGATGCGGTGCAGCTGACCGATGGGTCTCCTCCTCTTTCAGAGCCGTAGCGAGCACCGCCTTGTCCTCGGCGAGATGGCTGTCATCCGGAGCCAGGGCCTCGAGCTCGTGCAACACGCCGTCGGCGCTGGGATCCGCCGGCGCCCGCAACTGTTTGCGGGCCAGGAGGTCGCGGAAACTGCTCTGCAGGTTGGCCACCTGATCGGCCTTCTGCAAGCGCACGATGGCGGCCTGGGCGTCGGCGCGCTGGCTGCAGCCGCGGCAACTGTCGAGATAATGCTGGTAAGCCGTCGCGGTACCGGCGCTCACCGCGGCCGCATACAACTCCTTGTCGTTGCCCACGCGGCGGCTATAGATGAGGATGGCGGTCAGGACCGCCAGCACCACCACCGCCGTGATCAGGATGCGCACGCTGCGCGGTTCCTTGAGGTGCTGGGTGAGCCGCGAAGTCAGCGTGTTCGGTCCCTGGGTGTTAGGCATGCCCTGGGGCGCGGTGAGCGCAGCGACCGCGGAGGCTTTGAAGCGCTTCAGTTGCACCATGAGGCGCTTCATCAGGGACGGCCCGCGCAGCACCTGGGTGGCATCCCCGCGGTGGCTGCCTTCGATGAAGGGGTTGAGGCTGTCCGGCCCGCGGGCGGTGGGCAGGGACACCACCGTGGCCTCCATGAGGTCGGTGCGCGGCTGGCCGCCGCCGAAACTGGGAGCGGACACGCCGCCCGACAGCAGCGCCGTGGGCTGCGGCCGGTTGGTGGCCGCGGGCTGGGTGGGGGCGGACACCACGCCGTATTGCAGCTCCGGCACCTCGTTCAGACTCTCGGGCAGCTCGATGGTGTGCGGCTTCACCGGCGAGGCGCACAGCTTCTCCCGGAACTCGTGCGCGCTCTGGGGCCGGTCGCGCACCCGGAACTGCAGCGCCCAGTCCACGGATGCCAGCAGCTCCTGCGAATAGCGCTCGCGCCCGCGTTCGGCGGCGACGGCATAAGGATCGTCGCCGGCGTCGCTCAAGGCCGCGCTGCGGCGGGCCGCATCCGCCGGCGCGTGGCCGAACATGCAGTAATAGATGCTCGCGCCCAGGGCGTAGAGGTCGCTCCAGGCACCCTGGCGGCCGTCGCTGGAATACTGCTCGATGGGGGCGTAGCCCGGCGTCACCAGCGAGGTGAGGTTGCGGCTCTGGGCACCGATGGCCTGGCGCACCGCGCCGAAGTCGATGAGCATGGGGCCGCCGTAGGCGCGGACGTAGATGTTGCTCGGCTTGATGTCGCGATGCACGAGCTGCAGGCGATGCAAGGCCTCGAGACCGTCCAGCACCGGCAGGAACATGCCGAGCAGCACGTCCTCCTCCAGCGTCGCACCGTAACGCTTCAGGTACTGGCTCAAGGTCATGCCCGGCTCGAAATCCATCACCATGTAGGCGGTGCCGTTGGACTCGAGCAGGCGCGAGACACGCACGATGTTGGGATGTTTGAAGCGCGCCAGTGCGCGCGCCTCCTCTTTGAAGCGGTCGAGGCCCCACTTGTAGGAATCGGCGTCGAACTCGGACTTGGGGATCACCTCGGAGTGCGGGCCGCGGAGCGCGAACTCCTGCGGCAGGAATTCCTTGATGGCGACGAGCGAGTTGAGGTTGGTGTCTTGCGCGAGGTACGTCAGCCCGAAGCCGCCATGCCCGAGCAGGCGGCCGATGAGGTATTCATCGAGCTTGTAGCCGACAGCCAGTGCGCTGGCATGTGTTGCCAAAGTTCATCCCTCTCGCGGAGCGCGCCACCCCGGAGACAATACTGCCAGTCCGCCTGATGTGTGGCGAGCCGTGCGGGGTGCCGTGATTATTATGTCATTATAAACCCGGGCCGGGCCTTGTCGCTGCTGTAACATACGCCGCCTCCCCGCGGCCTCCGAGGTCCCCTTGCCGAATCACCTCTTCGAAGAAGCCCAGCGCTACATCCCGGGCGGCGTGAACTCCCCGGTCCGCGCCTTCCGCGGCGTGGGCGGCGATCCCCTGTTCGTGAGCCGCGCCGAAGGCGCCTGGCTCTACGACAGCGACGGACGCCGCTACATCGATTACGTGGGCTCCTGGGGGCCGATGTTGGCGGGCCACGCCCACCCACGGGTGCTCGCGGCGGTGCATGCCGCCGTCGACCGCGGCCTCTCCTTCGGCGCGCCCACCGAGGCCGAGACGCGCCTCGCGGAGCGCATCTGCCGGCTCATGCCCTCCATCGAACTCGTGCGCATGGTGAACTCGGGTACCGAGGCCACCATGAGCGCCATCCGTGTCGCACGCGGGTTCACCCAGCGTGACAAGATCGTGAAATTCGAAGGCTGCTACCACGGCCACTCCGACTCGCTGCTGGTGAAGGCGGGTTCCGGCGCGCTCACGCTCGGCGTGCCCACCTCGCCCGGCGTGCCGGCGGCGCTCGCCGCCGAGACCTTGACGCTCCCCTATAACGACGCCGCCGCGGCACGCGAGGCCTTCGCGCGTCACGGCGCCGGGATCGCCGGTGTGATCGTCGAACCCGTCGCCGGCAACATGAACTGCGTGCCGCCGGCCACGGGCTTCCTGGAGACCTTGCGCGAGCTTTGCACCCGGAACGGCAGCCTGCTGATCTTCGACGAGGTGATGACCGGTTTCCGGGTGGCCAAGGGCGGCGCGCAGGCGCTTTACGGCATCCGCCCCGACCTCACCACCCTGGGCAAGGTCATCGGCGGCGGCATGCCCGTGGGCGCCTTCGGTGGCCGCCGGGACATCATGCAGAGGCTGGCCCCGCTCGGCCCCATCTATCAGGCCGGCACCCTGTCCGGTAACCCGGTAGCCATGGCCGCCGGCCTCGCGATGCTGGATATCCTGGAGACGCCGGGCTTCCACGCGGACCTCGAGATGAAGACCCGGGCACTGGTGCGGGGCCTCGAGGAGGCCGCCGCCGAAGCCCGCGTCCCGTTCGTGGCCAACCACGTCTGCGGCATGTTCGGCCTCTTCTTCACCCGGGAACCCGCCGTGGGCAATTACACCCAGGTAATGTCCTCCGACGTGGACGCCTTCCGAACCTTCTTCCACGGCATGCTGCAGCAGGGGGTCTACCTCGCCCCTTCCGCCTTCGAAGCCGGCTTCATGTCCAGCGCGCATGGCGCCGACGACATCGCCGCCACCGTGGACGCGGCACGCCGGGTCTTGGCGGGTATGTCAGGCGGGTGACAGGCCCCCGGAATTACGGCACTATGTAAGCGCGGATTGATACCCGCGAGGTATCCACAGATGGCTCTGGCTAAAGTATTCCGGTTCCTGCGGGACGAAGAACACCAGCAGCTCCTGCAGTCTTCCGAGCGCAAGAACTACAAGCCCGGCGACGTCCTGATCCAGGAAGGTCAGAGACAGACCTCGCTCTACATCATCGTCAAGGGCGAAGTGAAGGTGCAGCGCGAGCATGAGGGCTTCGCCATCGAGCTCTCCCGCGCCAGTGCCGGCGAGATCTTCGGCGACATGTCCTTCATCGAGGGCCAGGCCGCCAGCGCCAGCGTGGTCGCCGGCGACGAGGAAGTGCTGGCCTTCGTCATCACCCACGCCCAC
>DASYZF010000020.1:0-3782 GCA_035946515.1 Gammaproteobacteria bacterium
AGGCCGTAGTAGCTGAAGCGCTCGAAGGCCTCGGTGAAGAACAGGTTCATAAGGCCGAGGGGATGCCCGAACAGGCTGCGGGTCGGGGCGGCGGGAGCGGCGTCGGCCATGGGATACCCGAAGGATGGAGGTCAGCGCCTGAGCATCCCGGTTTAGGCCGTGCGCGTCAATATGGAAAACGGGGTGCGCGGATCCTGTCGGTCAGACGAGGCTTTTCACGTAACGGCGGCCGTTGAATTCATAGCCACGTCGCTCGTAGAAGCGGTGGGCGGCTTCGCGGCGCAGGTGGCTCGTGAGGGTCGCCTTGTCCACACCGCGCTCCTTGAACCAGGCTTCACCGGCCGCGAGCAGGGTGCTGCCCGCGCCGCCGGCGCGCACCGACTCGTCCACCACCAGGGAGGTGATGTAACCGTGGGGGTGATCGCGCACAAAAGCGTGGAACACCATGAGACCGATCATACCCACGATGCCCCCGCCCTGTTCTGCCACGAGCGCACGCACGTGCGGATCGCCGGCTACGCGCTGCAGGCGCATGCGCAGCTGGAAGGCGTCGCTAGGATAGCCGAGCTGGGTCATGAGAGAGGCGAGAGCCTCGGCGTCCTCTTCCCTGGCGGGGCGGAGGCGCAGCGTACTCACCTGCCCTGCTCCTGCTGCGCGTCCACTTCGCGGGAACCCGGCACCAGGAAGCGCGCCATGACCATGCCGAGCTCGTAGAGGAGATAGATGGGCAGCGCCAGCAAGGTCATGGAGATCACGTCCGGCGGCGCCAGGATGAAGCCGACGATGAACGCTCCCACCAGCGCGTAGGGCCGCAGCTTCTTGAGCTTGCCCGGGGAGGTGATCCCAGCCCAGACCGCGAGCACGATCACCACCGGCACCTCGAAGGCCACCCCGAAGGCGAAGAAGATGGTGAGCACGAAATCGAGGTAGGCGTTGATGTCGGTCATCACCCGCACACCCTCAGGCGCGGCGGAGGTGAGAAAGGCGAAAGCCACCGGGAACAGCACGAAGTAGGCGAAGGCCACACCCGAGTAGAAGAGCATCACGCTCGAGACGAGCAGCGGCAGGAACAGGCGGCGCTCGCTCTTGTAGAGCGCCGGCGAGACGAAGCGCCACAGGTGGTAGAGGAACACCGGCACGCACAGGAACAGCGCCGCCACCAGGGCGAGCTTCATGGGCGTCATGAACGGCGAGACCACGCCGGTGGCGATCATGCTGCTGCCGGAGGGCAGCCGGCGGATCATGGGCAGCGCCAGGAGCTCGAACAGGCGGTTCTGGAAGGGGAACAGGCAGGCGAACACCAGGAACAGCGCCAGCACCGACTGCAGCAGCCGGCGTCGCAGCTCCAGGAGATGGGTGATCAGCTTGGGGCTGACGAGGGATTCTTCGGGGGCGTCCTCAGGCGGAAGGGTCACGCTTCACCGCCTCGCTGGCCGCCTGCTTCACCTCCGCGGCGACGGACTCGACTGTGCCGCGCGCGGCGGCGGCACGGCGCATCTCCTCGGCCGCGAGCTCGCGCTCGATCTGCTCGTTGAAGTTGCGCATCACAGAGCGTGCCTTGCCCATCCACAGGCCCACGGTGCGCGCCAATCCCGGCAGCCGCTCCGGTCCGAAGACGATGAGCGCCAACAGGAAGATGAGCGAGAGCTCCCAGAAACTACCCTCGAACATGGCTCAAGGCAGCTCAGTGCTTGTCGTTGCCGGCGCCGGGCTTGCCGGCATCGTCGCCGATGTTGCCGCCCGCCGAACCGTCGCCCTCGTGCATGGCTTTCTTGAAGCTCTTCACCGCTTTGCCGAGATCCTCGCCGATCTTGGGCAGCTTGCTGGTGCCGAACACCAGCACGATGATGATGAGGAGCAGCAGCAGTTTTCCGAAGCCGAATTCCATGGAAATGACCCGCGGGCTTGAAGCGCCCGTCCGAATGGATGGTTAAGGAAGGTCATTTTACCGCGCCTAGCCGGCTTTGGCCGGCTCGGGAATAACGGGAAATACGGAATAAAACCGGGAACTAGGCCTGCTCCGCAAGTTTCTGGGCCTGGGCCAGATCAAGCCCGTCGCCCACGATGGCACCCAGGAGTTCGCCGGCGGCGGCCTTGCAGAGCGCGCGCACCTCGTCCAGCTGGGTATAGGGTCCGGCGGCGATCACCGGGATGGCGATGGCGCGGGCCATGTCCGCTGCCGCCTGCACTGCGGCGGTGACGGCATCCCCCACCGGGCTGTAGACGATGGCGGCCACGCCCTCCCGCTGGAAGTGCTCCGCCACTTCGGCGACGTCGGTGTGGGCGAGCTTGGACCAACCCTCGGCGGCCACTTTGCCGCCCTTGGCGTCCAGGCTCACGATGATGTGCCCCGGATACTCGAGGCAAAGGTCGTTGATGAGATGGGGTGCGGTGGCGGCCCGGGTACCGAGCACCACGAAGTCCGCGCCCGCTTCTATATAGGGCAGCACCGCCTCCTCGCTGCGCATGCCGCCGCCCACCTGCACCACGACGCCCGGGCAGGCGGCGACGATCTCCTTCACCGCCGCCGCATGGGCCGGCTTGCCGGCGGCGAGACTGTCCAGGTCGTTCACGTGCAGGCGGCGCGCGCCCGCCTTCGCCAGGCGCTGGGCGCAGGCCACGGGGGACTCGGTATAGGCCGTGGTCTCGTTGGGCTTACCGGGCTTGCGCTGCATGCACTTGCCGCCCTTCAACTCCACGGAGGGGATCAGCAGCATGACGCGTCCTCGCGATGCGGAGCCGAGCCGCGCACGCCACCCGCGCGTGCGGCACGGCATGCCCCTGTCGTGGCGGTGAAGCTCATGACGTTCATGGAGCGTTCAGGTGCGGTGGGAATCCATGGTGAGGCAGGGAGAGCGGATAAGGGCCCGGTGTTTGGAGTGCGGTGCTTCATCTATAGCATAGGCCAAAAGCGGCTCCCGTCAATGCGCGGCGGCCTCGGCGGGCACCTGTAGCCAGAAAGTGACCGGCCCGTCGTTCACCAAGGTCACCTGCATGTCGGCGCCGAACACCCCGGTGGCCACCGGCGCGTGGCGCCGCGCCGCCGCCTCACACATATATCTAAAGAGACGCTTGCCTTCCACGGGCGACGCCGCCGGCGTGAAGCTCGGGCGCTTGCCCTTGCGGGTGTCCGCCGCCAGGGTGAACTGCGGCACCAAGAGCAGGCCGCCCTGCGCCTCCCCGAGGTCGAGGTTTATGCGGCCTTCTGGATCGGGGAACACGCGGTAAGTGAGGAGCCGCTCCAGCAGGCGGTCTGCCTGCGCTTGGGCATCGTCCCGCTCCACGCCCACGAGCACTACGAGCCCGCGCCCGATGGCGGCGACCCGCGCACCGTCCACGCTCACGGAAGCTTCGCTGACCCGCTGCAGCAACCCGATCACGCGAAGGCGGGCTGGCGCGCGAAGCGGTCGGTGGCCGCCACCAGCGCGGCACGGGTGTGGGGCTCGCCGGCGGCGTGGCCCGAGTCGGGGATGAAATCCAGCTCCACCTCCGGCCAGGCCTGCTTCAGGCGCCAGGCGGCGGTGGGCGGGCACACCATGTCATAGCGGCCTTGCACGATCACGCCCGGGATGGCACGGATGCGGCGCACATCGCGGATCAGCTGGTCCTTCACCAGGAAGCAGTCGTGGATGAAGTAATGACACTCGATGCGCGACACGGCGATGGCCACGTCCGGCTCGGTGTAGAAGCTCACCAGGGACTCGCTCGGCAGCAGCGTGGAACAGCGCGCCTCGAACAGCGACCAGTCCTCCGCCGCGCGGCGCTGCACCCCGATGTCCGGA
>DASYZF010000021.1:0-3596 GCA_035946515.1 Gammaproteobacteria bacterium
GCCTTCTCCCCATCGTGCACGTGATGGGTGAAGCGGCCGGTGGCGGGATCGAAGCGGTCCAGGCCCGCGTCTTGGGTGCCGGCCCACAGGCCGCCGTCCGGCGCCAGCGCGAGGGCGGTGACGAAGTTCTCCGCCAGGGAGGTGGTGGTGCGGGCGTCGTGGCTGTAGGTAACGAAGTTGTAGCCGTCGTAGCGCTGCAGGCCGCCGTCGGTGGCGATCCACATATAGCCCTGGGCGTCCTGCAGCACCGCGGTGACGTCGCTGGTGGCGAGGCCGTCCTCGCTGGCGAGATGCCGGAAACGCGGCGTGGAGCCCGGCGGGTACGAGTAGGGACGGGCGGCGAGCGCCGGCAGCGCGCCGAGCAGCAGACAGGCGAAAATCAGTGCACGCCGCAGGTGCATCGCGGTAGGCTTCGTCTGCTTGGGCGCTGGCATGGGCTGTCTATCCCGTCTGTCGTGGTTGTGGCGCGGTGCGTCTTCCCTGACGTGCGCTGCTATTTGACAGATTGTCTGCCGGACGGGCTAAGAATTCCAGCCCGCTCAGGAGTCGAGGCGACCCCAGAGCAAGGTGACGGCGCCGAGCGCGGCGCAGGCGGTGCCGGTCCAGAGCGGCAAGTCGCTCAAGCCCAGGAGCAGGATGCCGCCCAGCAGCAGGGCTGCTCCCGCGGCGGCCCGGTAGAGATGCCGGTTGCGGGCGGCGAGGGAGGACTTGAACTCCGCGAGCGCCGCGCCGTCGTCCAGCTTCATGCCGCCCTCGGCGAGCTGGCGCAGGATGGTGTTGAGGCGCCCGGGGGATTCCAGCAGCAGTTCCCGCACCGCGGGCAGGCCCGCCAGGAGGCGCTTCAGGGTGGCGCGAGGGCTCATGCGCTCCCGGGTCCAGCCCTCCAGGAAGGGCTTGGCCGTCTGCCACAGGTCCAGTTCCGGATAGAGGTCGCGACCCAGGCCCTCGATGTTGAACAGGGTCTTCTGCAGCAGCATGAGCTGCGGCTGCACTTCCATGTTGAAGCGCCGCGCCGTCTGGAAGAGGCGCAGCAGGAGCTGGGCGAAGGAGATGTCCTTCAGCGGCTTGTTGAAGATCGGTTCGCACACGGTGCGGATGGCGGTCTCGAACTCGTCCTCGCGGGTGCCGGCCGGCACCCATCCCGATTCCACGTGCAGCACCGCCACGCGCCGGTAGTCGCGGTTGAAGAAGGCCAGGAAGTTCTCGGCCAGGTAGTGTTGGTCGCGCGGACTGAGGGTGCCGATGATGCCGAAGTCCACCGCCATGTAGCGCGGGTGCGCAGGATCGGTCACGTCCACGAAGATGTTGCCGGGGTGCATGTCGGCGTGGAAGAAATTGTGCTTGAAGACCTGGGTGAAGAAGATCTCGACGCCGTTCTCAGCCAGGCGCTTGAAGTCGGTACCGCGCGCGCGCAGGGTCGCGAGGTCGCGGATCGGCACGCCGCGGATGCGCTCCATCACCATCACCTCGCGGCGGGTGAGGGGCCAGTGGACCTCGGGCACGTAGAGCAGGGATGAACCCTCGAAGTTGCGCTTGAGCTGGGCGGCGTTGGCGGCCTCGCGGATGAGATCCAGTTCGTCCAGCACCGTCTTCTCGTACTCGGCCACCACCTCGCGGGGTCGCAGGCGCCTGCCGTCGCTCCAGTAATCCTCGGCCAGGCCCGCGATGAGGTGCAGCACGTCGAGATCCCGGCGGATCAGGTCTTGGACGCCGGGCCGGAGCACCTTCACCACCACTGCGCGGCCGTCGTGCAGCGTGGCGGCGTGCACCTGGGCGATGGAGGCGGAGGCGAGCGGCGCTTCGTCGAACTCCTTGAACAGCTCCTGGACGCTGCCGCCGAGCACTTCCTCCACGCGCCGCCGTGCCTGCACGCCCGGGAAGGGCGGCACCCGGTCCTGGAGCTTGGCGAGCTCGTCGGCGATGTCCAGCGGCAGGAGGTCGCGGCGCGTGGACAGCGTCTGGCCGAACTTCACGAAGATCGGCCCCAGGTCCTCCAGCGCGCGGCGGATGCGTTCGCCGCGGGAGATCGACTTGCGCCGGAACCAGTAGAAGGGCGAGAGGTAGACCAGGAACCGTACCGGCCGGAACAGGTGGGTGGCGAGCACGATCTCGTCCAGGCCATGGCGCACCAGCACCACGTTCACCCGGATGAGCCTCAGGGCCTGGCGCGGCTTGGTCACGGCCGGGTCCGCGCCGTGGTGCGCTTGAGGCGTGCCTCCAGGCGTTCGGCATCGTCCCGCAGGCGGTCCACGCCGGTGAGGAACTCCTCCACCTCGCGTCGCGCCGGCAGGTCGCGGCTCTCGTACTGCAGGTATTCGGCGAGGTCCAGGCCGAGGCGGTTCGCCGCGTCCCGGCCCCAGCGATGCAGACCGCGTACCGCCTTGCCGATCTCGTGGGCCGCCACGTCGCCGGTATGCCGCGACAAGAGCTCCTCCCAGTCTAGGTCCGCCTGCTTCAGCAGGCGCGAGAAGATCTGGGCCGTCTCCGCATCGCCGTTGATCTGCATGCCTTTGGGCGGCGCATCGTCCCGTTGCAAGGCGGCGCTGAAGAGCGAGGCGGCGGGCGCGCTCACGTGGATGTCCGCCTCACCGTGATAGTCCGCGGTCACCGTGAGGCGTCCGGGCTGGGGCAGGAAATAGAACTTGAGCGGCAGGCCCGTGAGCTCGAAGGCGATGACCTTGCCTTCGAGGCGTTTCAGGTCGGCCCGTGCCGCACTCGAACCCTCGATGGCGGCGTTGAGCGCGAGCTCCACCGCCATGGCCAGGAGCCCGGATCCGGGCAGCGCGCTCACAGCTTGTGTCCGCGGTGCAGGGCGACGATGCCGCCCGAGAGGTTGAAGTAGTCGCAACGCGCGAAACCGGCTGCCTGCATCATGCCCTTGAGCGTCTCCTGGTCCGGGTGCATGCGGATGGATTCGGCGAGGTAGCGGTAGCTCGCCTCGTCCTTGGCGACGTGGCGGCCGAGCCAGGGCAGCACTTGGAAGGAGTAGGTGTCGTACACGGACTTCAGCCCCGGCGCCACGGGTTTGGAGAACTCCAGCACCAGGAGCCGCCCGCCCGGCTTCAGCACCCGGTACATGCTGGCGAGTGCGTCTTCCTTGCGGGTGACGTTGCGCAGGCCGAAGCCGATGGTGACGCAATGGAAGGAGTCGCCGGCGAAGGGCAGCCGCTCCGCATCCGCCTGCAGGTAGCGCACGTTGCCCGAAAGACCGGCGTCCACCAGGCGGCGACGCCCCTGGTCGAGCATGGCGGCATTGATGTCCGTGAGCAGGACGGAGCCCGTCTCGCCCACCTGGGCCGCGAGGCCCCGGGCCAGGTCGCCGCTGCCGCCGGCCACGTCCAGGGCGCGCTGTCCCGGCTTCAGGCCCGTCTGGGAGAGGGCGAAGCGCTTCCAGAGGCGGTGCACCCCGAGGGACATCAGGTCGTTCATGAGGTCGTAGCGATCCGCCACGGACTCGAACACCTGGCGCACGCGCGCGGCCTTGTCGCCGACGGCGACCTCTTCATAGCCGAAATGGGTGGTGCCTGCTTCGGGCTGCGGCATGGGGATTTCAGGCCTGGAGACGGAAGGAGATTGTATCAGCTAGCCTCTGAAAG
>DASYZF010000022.1:0-1761 GCA_035946515.1 Gammaproteobacteria bacterium
CAGGCCTCGCGGATGGCTTCCACCGGCGAGAGGTCCTTGGCGCGCTCCGCCTGGATGGCGAAGTCGATCATGAGTATCGCGTTCTTCTTCACGATGCCGATGAGCAGGATGAGCCCGATCATGGAGATGATGGTGAAGGGCACGCCGAAGAGCGCGCTCGCGAGCAGGGCTCCCACCCCCGCCGAGGGCAGGGTGGAGAGGATGGTAAGCGGGTGCATGTAGCTCTCATAGAGGATGCCGAGCACGATGTAGACGGCGGCGAGCGCCGCCAGGATCAGGATGGGCTCGCTGGAGAGCGACTGCTGGAACACCTGGGCCGTGCCCGCGAAGGTGCCGTGGATGGTCGCCGGCATGCCGATGGAGACTTCCGCCGCGCGGATGGCCTGCACTGCGTCGGAGAGTGACTTGCCCGGCTGCATGTTGAAGGAGAGCGTGCTCGCCACGAACGGCCCCTGGTGGTTCACCGACAGCGGCGTCTTGCCGGGCTCGTAGTGGCTGAAGGACGAGAGCGGGATCAGGGTCTCGGCGCTGGTGCTCACCGCCGCCCCGTTGGAGGCCTGGCCGCGGCCGCTGGTGGCGATGGAGTTGATGGCGGTGTTGCGGGCGGAATCCGCGGCCACCTGGGCCGCCGTGGGCGCCGCCGAGGCGCCGCGCCCTATGCCTGCCACGGTGCCGGCCACCGCGTTCGTGCCCTGGGTGCCGCTCGCCGCCCCCGCGGAGGTGCTCACGTAGATGTACTTGAGGGAATCCGGGCTCTGCCAGTACTGCGGCGAGACCTCCATGATCACGTGGTACTGGTTGTTCTGCTTGTAGAGGGTGGAGACCTGGCGCTGGCCGAAGGCGTCGTAGAGGGCGTTGTCCACCTGGGCCGGGGTGATGCCGAGCCGGGCCATGGTGTCCCGGTCCAGTACCAGGTCGGTCTCGAGGCCGCCCTGCTGCTGGTCGGTGTTCACGTCCGTCAGCACCGCGGAACGCTGCAGCACCGCCGCCAGCTTCGGCGTCCATTCGTACAGCTCGGTGTCCGAGTCGGACTCCAGGGTGTACTGGTATTCGGCGTTGCTCTGCCGGCCGCCGGCGCGGAAATCCTGGGCCGCCTGCAGGAAGAGCTTGGCGCCGGTCACCGCCCCGAGCTTGGGCCGCAGGCGACCGATCACCTGGTCGGCGCTGAGCTTGCGCTCCGCGAGGGGCTTCAGGGTCACGAACATGAAGCCGGAGTTGAGCTGGCGCCCGCCGGTGAAGCCCACCACGTTCGCCACCTCCGGGTCGGTCTGCACGATGGACATGAACTGGGTGAACTTCTGCTTCATGAGCTGGAAGGAGATGCTCTGGTCGGCCTGGATGCCGCCGATGAGCATGCCGGTGTCCTCCTCGGGGAAGAAGCCCTTGGGCACGGCCACGAACAGCACGAAGTTGAGCACGATGGTGGCGAACAGCGCCAGCAGCACGATGCGCGGATGGCGCAGGGCCGAGTCCAGGGTGCCGGCATAACCGCGTTTCACGGCGGCGAAGAAGCGCGCGCCGCGTCCAGGCGGCACTTCGGCCCGCGCCTCCTGCCGTCGCCCCTGGCGCTCGCGCAGCAGCAGGGAGCACATCATGGGCGTGGTGGTGAGGGAGACCAGCAGCGACACGCCGATGGCGAGCGAGAGCGTCATGGCGAACTCGCGGAAGAAGCGCCCCACGATGCCGCCCATGAGCAGGATGGGCAGGAACACCGCCACCAGCGACAGGCTCATGGAGAGCACCGTGAAACCCACTTCCCGG
>DASYZF010000023.1:0-6675 GCA_035946515.1 Gammaproteobacteria bacterium
GGAGGTCACCGACCCCTACCGCTACGTCTTCGACATGAACGGCGATGCGGCCAGCGAGACGCTGCCGGACGGCACCAGCCGCAAGCTCGACCCCGCCCAGACGCCCTGGCTTGCGGCGGTGCAGCACATCATCGTGACCTCCCTGTCCGGTGACCGTGAAGGCCTGGCGCGCTACTTCGACATCAACGTGACGCCGCTCGCCAAGGGCGAACGCGTGGAGCTCAGGCCCAAGCCGGGTCCCATGGCGGAAGCCATCCTCGCCATCCGCGTGACCGAATCCGCGCCCGGCCATCCCCTGGAGATCGCCATCGACGAGACCTCCGGCGATCGCATGGACATCCGCTTCACCTCGTCCATGCCGTGAACAAGCCGCTGCCTGCCGCCGCCAGATGGGCCATCTGGTCCGTGAGCCTGGCCTTGCTCTGCGGCGCGGCCTGGACGCGCCTCGACCGTGCCCATCCGGTGAACACCGACGTGCTGGCGATGCTGCCCGCGGAGCAGGGTTCGGACGCGCTCGCCGCCGCCACCGCGCGCAGCCGCGACGCCTTCGTGCACCAGGTGCTGGTACTGGTGAGTGGCCAGGACGTGCCCGCCACCCGGGACGCAGCGCTCGCCGCCCAGCGCAGCTTGAGCGCCGCCGGGCTGCGCCCCGACGCCAGCCTCTCGGTGGACCAGGTACTCGCGGTCTACCGGGAGCATCACTTCGCGCTGCTGGATGCAGAGCAAGCGAACACCCTCGCCCAAGGCGGCGCCGCGACGCTCACCCGGGAGGTGGCGGTGGGACTCGCGAGCCCGGCTGGGCTCATGGGTTCCTTCGACCAGGACCCGGGCGGCTACTTCACCGCTTTCCTGAGCGGCCTGCCCCGCCCCTACGCGGACTTCCTCCCTGACGGCCCCTTCCTCACCGCCCTGCGCGGCGACCGGCGCTATTTCCTGCTGAGCCTGCAGTCCCAGGGTGAGGGTTTCGAGCAGGAAGCCGCCACGCGGGTGACGCAGGCGGTGCAGCAGGCGCGCGCCGCCGTCGCCCGTGCTTGCCCCGCCTGCACGCTGGAAGCCACCGGCGCGCCGCTGTTCGCCGACGCTGCGCGGCAGGAGGCACAGTCCGAGACCCTGTGGCTGAGCGCCGTCTCGACCCTGCTCATCATGGTGCTCATCGCCTTCGCCTTCCGCAGCCTCGCGCCCCACGTGCTCGCGGGCCTGCAGCTCGTGGCGAGCGTGCTCGCCGCCTGCGCCGCGGTGATCCTGTGCTTCGGCTCCATCCAGATCCTCACCCTGGTGTTCGGCACCACCCTGCTCGGCATCGCCGTCGACTACGCGCTGCTCTACTTCGCCGAGTACTGGTTCGGAGGGCGCAAGCCCAAGAACGTCATGGCGGCGGTGCGCCCGGGCCTCTACATGGGGCTGGCCACCGGCGTGCTGGCCTTCGCCTTCCTGATGCTGGCCGGCTTCCCGGCGCTCATGCAGATCGCCGTGTTCTCCATCGCCGGCCTCGTGGAAGCGGCGCTGGTGGTGGTGCTGGTGTTCCCGGTGACGCTGACGGGGGCGTCCAAGGTGGCGGCCCATCCCTCCGTGGACTGGCCGCGGCGCTTCGTGGCCGCCGCCTGCCGGCCTTCCCGCTGGCGGCTGTGGCTGCCCGCGGCGGTGCTGCTCCTGTGCGTGCCGGGCTGGTTCCTGCTCAAGACCAGCGACGACGTGCGCGACCTGCAGCAACTGCCCCCGGCGCTGGTGTCCACCGACACGGCGATCCGCGGCACCCTGGGCCAGGCCGCGCCGCCCGGCTTCTTCATGGTGCAGGGGCGGGACCTGGAACAGGCACTGACGCGGGAAGAGGCGCTGTTCGCAGAGCTGCACAAGAGCCTCCCCGGCTCGGCACCGCTCGGCCTGTCGCGCTTCCTGCCCTCCGCGGCGCGGCAACAGCGCAGCTTCGCCGCCTGGAGCAAGGCCTTCTCTCAGCCCAAGCTGCTGCGCAGCTCGCTCGCGCACCTGGGGCTCCCGTCGCGGCTCGCCGACCGCATGCTGGAGCGTTGGCAGGACGATCCGCGCCAGACGCTCGACGCCGCGACGCTGTTCGTCGCCGCCCCGGACCTGAAGCGCTTCGTGCTGCCCGACGCCGACGGTGTGGCACTGCTCTCCACCGTGACCGGCAAGGGCGACATCGATCCCACGCTGCTCAGCCAGGCGGCCGGCACCGTGCCAGGGGCGAGCTTCGAGGAACCTCTGGTGCACATCGCCGCCACCTTCCATCGCATCCGCGTGCGCACCACCTGGCTCGTGGTGCTGGGCTACCTGCTCATCTCCACCCTCCTGGTGTGGCGCTACGGCCGGCGCGAAGCGGTGCGCATGCTGTTCCCGCCGCTGCTCGCCCTGGGGGTGACGCTGGGCGCGCTCGGCTGGCTCGGGGAGCCGGTGAACATCTTCGTGGTGGTGGCCCTGATCCTGATCCTCGGCCTCGGCCGGGACTACACCGTGTTCCTGCGGGAAGGCGGGGCGACGCGCCGCTCGCCGGCACTGGCAGTCTCGCTCTCCGCGCTCACCATGCTCTGCTCCTTCGGCCTGCTGGCCTTGAGCGCCATCCCGGCCCTGCATGCCTTCGGCATCGCGACCCTCGCGGGCATCCTCACGAGCTACCTGAGCGCACCGCTCTCGCTGCCGCCCGAGGAGGAGGCATGAGACGCCTCGCGCTGCTGCTCCTGCCGCTGCTGTTCGCGGGCTGCGCCACGCCCCTGCTCGGCCCCGGTTGCACCCCCTTCGGGCGTGACGGCCAGCTCTGCCTGCTGCCACCCGCGGCGCTGCCGCCGCTAGAAGGCAGCCACATGGTGAAAGTGACCCACGACGGCCAGGAAGATGCCTTCCTGGGGCTCTTGCACATCGATTCCCGCAAGCTCGAACTCGCGGGCTTCAGCCTCTTCGGCACCAGCCTCTTCGACCTCACCTACGACGGCACCACGGTCACGAGCGTGCCGGTCGACTCCAAGCTCAAACCCGAGATGCTGGTGGCCATGCTGGAGCTCTCGCTGGCGGACCCCAAGCTGCTGCAAGGACGCCTGCACGGACTCACACTGAAAACGGCGAGCGATGGGAATCTGGAGGAACGCGATGTGTACGAGGGCGACGAGCTCATCGTACACCTGCAGCGGGACCTCAAGCCCTTGGACCAGGCGACCCTCAGCATCGAGATCCCGCCCCGCGGCATCAAGGTCGAGGTGACGCCCCTCCCCGCTGACAAGCCCGCGCCATGACACCGGTCTATCTCCATCATCTCGGCATCGTGAACGCCCTCGGCTCCGACCCCGAGAGCGTGCGCCGCAATCTCTACGCCGGTTCCACCGCCGGCATGCGCGAGCGGGAGGACCTCGTGCCGGGCCGCCGCGTACGGGTGGGCGAAGCGCTGACGGCGCTGCCGCCCATCGCGGCCGACCTCAAGGCCTACGCTTCCCGCAACAACCGCCTGCTGCAACAGGCGGTGGACCAGATCCGCCCTGCCATCGACGCCGCCCTGTCGCGCTACGGCGCGAAACGGGTGGGCACGGTGCTCGGCACCAGCACCGCCGGCATCGCCGAGGGCGAGCATGCGCTCGCCACGCGCCTCAAGAGCGGCGCCTTCCCCGCGGAGTTCGACTACCGCCAACAGGAGATCGGCAGCCCGAGCGAATATCTGCGCCAGGCGCTTGGCTTGGGCGGGCCTGCCTGGACCGTCTCCACCGCCTGCACCTCCAGCGCCAAGGCGCTCTCTTCCGCCAAGCGTCTCCTGGATACGGGCCTCTGCGATGCCATGATCGTGGGCGGCGTGGATTCCCTCTGCCGCCTCACCCTCAACGGCTTCGCGGCCCTCGAATCCGTGTCCCACGGCCTCTGCAACCCCATGAGCCGGAACCGCGACGGCATCAACATCGGCGAAGGCGCGGCGCTGTTCCTCATGAGCCGCGAGCCCGGCCCCGTGGCGGTGCTCGGCATCGGCGAGTCCTCCGACGCGTACCATATCTCCGGTCCCGACCCGGAGGGCCGCGGCGCGGAGATCGCCCTGCGCCAGGCGCTCGCCGGCGCCGATGCCGGGGCGGTGGATTACCTCAACCTCCACGGCACCGCCACGTCGCAGAACGACCAGATGGAGAGCCACGTGGTGCGCCGCGTGCTCGGCGAGGTGGCCTGCAGTTCCACCAAACCACTGGTGGGACATACTCTCGGCGCCGCCGGCGCCACCGAACTGGCGTTCTGTTGGATGCTGCTCACGGAACCGGGCGCCGCCACCCTGCCGCCCCACGTCTGGGACGGCGAGGTGGATCCCGCCCTCGCCCCGCTGAACCTCGTCGGCACCGGCATGACCCGGGAGTGCCGCCTCGTGGCCAGCAACTCCTTCGCCTTCGGCGGCAACAACATCTGTGTGCTGCTGGGGAGGGGCTGATGAGCGCCGCATTCCCGCCCATCGCCGAGCTCGTGCCCCACGCCGGCCCGGCGCTGCTCTTGGACGCGGTGCTGGAACACGCCGACGGCCGTATCCGCGCCCGTGCCAGGGTCTCGGCCGCGAGCCGCTACTTCGTGCCGGGCCGGGGACTGCCCAGCTGGGTGGGGCTCGAACTCATGTCCCAGGCCATCGCCGCCTACGCGGGCCTCAAGGCGCGTGCCGAGGGGCGTCCGCCCCGCGCCGGCATGCTGCTCGGCACCCGCCGCTACGAGGCCCGTGAGAGCTATTTCCCGGAAGGGGCGGAGCTCGAGATCGAATGCATACGGGACTTCGGCGACGATAGCGGAGTCGCCGCCTGCGCCTGTACCATCCGGAGCGGGGGCGAGACCTGGGCCGAGGCCACGATCATCATCGTGGAAGTGGACGAGGAGGGCAGGCCGTGAAGGGGACGAGAAGGGTGCTGGTGACGGGAGCCAGCGGTGGCATCGGCGGGGCCATCGCCCGCGAACTGGGCCGCGCCGGCTTCGAACTCTGCCTGCATTACCACCTCAATGCGGCGAAGGCACGAGCCCTGGCCGAAGACATCGCCGCCAAGGGCGGCGAGGCCCGCACCCTCGGTTTCGACCTCACGGATCGCGACGCCACGCGTGCGGCGCTGGAGGCGGAGCTGGAGACACACGGCGCCTTCTGGGGCGTGGTCTGCAACGCCGGCGTCACCGCCGACAACACTTTCGCCGCCATGTCCGGCGCGGACTGGGACAAGGTGCTCGCCACCAACCTGGGCAGCTTCTACAACCTGCTCAACCCGCTGGTGATGCCGCTGGTGCGCCTCAAGGACGGCGGCCGCGTGGTCGCCATCACCTCGGTCTCGGGGCTCATGGGCAACCGCGGCCAGACCAACTACAGCGCCGCCAAGGCGGGGCTCATCGGCGCCAGCAAGGCACTCGCGGTGGAACTCGCCAGCCGCCGCATCACCGTGAACTGCGTGGCGCCGGGTTTCATCGAGACCGAGATGGTGGAGGGCCTGCCCATCGAGGAGATCCTGAAGCAGATCCCGCTGGGCCGCGCCGGCAAGCCCGAGGAAGTGGCGGCGCTGGTCGGCTACCTCTTCTCCGACACCGCCGCCTACATCACCCGGCAGGTGCTCTCCATAAACGGCGGGATGTTCTGAGCATGCATCGCGTCGCCGTTACCGGCATGAGCGGACTCACGGCGCTCGGCCACGACTGGCCCACGGTCCGCGCCGCTCTCCAAGCACGGCGCTCCGGAGTGAGCTATCTCCCGGAGCTCGATGGCTACGAAGGCCTGCGCACCCGGCTGGGCTCGCGGGTGGCGAAGTACGACATCCCGGCCCACTACGACCGCAAGATCCTGCGCAGCATGGGGCCGGTGGCGGTCATGAGCGCCCTCACGGCGGAACGGGCCTTGGAGGATGCCGGACTGCTCGGTCATCCAGTCCTGAAGTCGGGCCGCACCGGCATCGCCCACGGCGCCTCCGCCGGCAGCGCCGACGCCATCCTCGCCTTCGGCAAGATCGAGATGTCCCACAAGATCCGCGGCGTCACCTCCAACACCTACGTGCAGATGATGAGCCACACCGGCGCCGTGAACATCGGCATGCTCCTCGGCATCACCGGCCGGGTCATCCCCTCCAGCAGCGCCTGTACCTCCGGCAGCCAGGCCATCGGCTACGCCTACGAAACCATCCAGCAGGGCAAGCAGACGGTCATGGTGGCGGGCGGTGCCGAGGAACTCTCCGTCGGCCCCATCGCCATGTTCGACACCATGTTCGGGGCGAGCCTGAAGAACGATGCTCCCCACTCGACGCCCAGACCCTTCGACCGGGACCGGGACGGCATCGTCATCGGCGAAGGCGCCACCACCCTGGTGCTGGAGGAACTGGAGCACGCCAGGGCCCGCGGCGCGCGCATCCACGCAGAGCTCGTGGGTTTCGGCACCAACTCCGACGGCGCCCACATGACCCAGCCCATGATCGAGACCATGGTGCAGGCCATGCAGCTCGCGCTCGACGATGCCGGCATCGGCCCTGACGTGGTGGGCTACGTGAACGCCCACGGCACCGCCACCGACCGGGGCGACGTGGCCGAGGCCCAGGCCACCCGGGAGGTGTTCAAGCGCGCCGTGCCCATCAGTTCCCTGAAGAGCTACCTGGGCCACACCCTGGGAGCCTGCGGCGCGCTCGAGTCCTGGCTCTCCATCGCCATGATGGAGGAAGGCTGGTTCGCGCCCACCATCAACCTGGACAACCTCGA
>DASYZF010000024.1:0-2810 GCA_035946515.1 Gammaproteobacteria bacterium
GACGACGTGCGCCGGGCCCAGGGCGGCGGCGCACCCGCGGCGGCCGAAGCGCCGGCCGCGCGTTGGGACCTGCCTTCCAAACGCGCCGACGTGAAGTACGGCGTGGCCGAGCCGATGCGCGGACCGCGCCGCGCCATGCACACCAGCATGACCAGGTCGCGCAGCGAAGTGGCCGAGTGCACGCTGTTCGACGACGCCGACATCCACAACTGGCAGCCGGGCCAGGACGTGACCGTGCGCATCATCCGCGCTATCGTGGCCGGCTGCCGCGCCGAGCCCGAGCTCAACGCCTGGTACGACGGCGAGAAGCTGGAGCGCACGATCCACGAGCGCGTCGACCTCGCCATGGCGGTGGATACGCCGGACGGGCTGATCGTCCCGATCCTGAGGAAGGTCGAGGCCAAGAACGCCCAGCAGCTGCGCAACGACCTGAACCGCATCAAGGAAGCCACCCGCAACCGCACCGTGTCGCCGGCGGACATGAAGGACCCGACCATCACCCTGTCGAACTTCGGCATGATGGCCGGCCGCTATGCGACGCCCGTGGTGGTGCCGCCGCAGGTGGCCATCCTCGGCACCGGCGGCCTGCGCCACGACGTGGTGCCGGTCATGGGCGGCATCGAGGTGCATAAGCGCATCCCGCTCTCCATCACCTTCGACCACCGCTGCATCACCGGCGGCACCGCCTGCCGCTGGCTGGCGGCCGTGATCAAGGACCTGGAACGGCCCCATTAGGCAGCGCGCCTCTTAGTGCATGAAACGGCGGCCGGAAGGCCGCCGTTTCGCCTTGGGAGGCCGGATTCCTGTCATGCAGCCTCCATGAAAAAAACTGTAAAATACGCGCAATAAACCCCCCATTCTCAGGCAAGCCCCCACACGCCATGCACGCCATGACACAACGGAAATCGCTCCCCAAGAACAAGCACCTGGAAAAGGTCATCGCCCTCGCCAAGAAGCACCCCTCCGCCACCGAACTCGAAACCTTCCTGCAGACCTACTACGCCGACATCGCCGAGGAGGACATCCTCGCGCACTCCCCCGAGGACCTGTACGGCGCGGCCCTGAGCCACTGGGAGTTCGGCGCCAAGCGGCTGCCGGGCGAGACCAAGGTGCGGGTGCTCAACCCGAATCCGAAGAAGGACGGCTGGAAGAGCCCGCACACCATCATCGAGATGGTGAACGACGACATGCCCTTCCTGGTGGACACCACCACCATGACCCTGAGCCGCGCCGGCATCGGCATCCACCTCACCGTGCATCCCATGTACCAGATGAAGCGCGACGCCCGCGGCTCGCTGCTCTCGCTGCACGACTCCGGCAAGCCCGAAGGCCTCGCCAACGAATCCTGGATGCACCTCGAGGTGGACCGCCAGGCGGGCGCCGAGACCCTCGCCAAGCTCGAGACGCTGCTGCAGAACGCCATGCGCGACGTGCGCGCCACGGTGAACGACTTCCCCGCCATGCGCGCCAAGCTCACCGAGGTCTGCAACGCGGTGCACAAGCACCGCAGCATCCTCGGCGACGCCGCGGTGGACGAGGGCAAGCTGTTCCTGGAATGGCTCGCCCAGGACCACTTCACCTTCCTCGGCTATCGCGAATACCTGCTCGCCGAGGAGAACGGCGAGGAAGTGCTGAAGGTGGTGCCGAACTCGGGCTTAGGCATCCTCTCCGACAGCCACGCCAAGGTCTCCCAGAGCTTCCTGGTGCTCCCCAAGGACGTGCGCGAGCGCGCCCGCACCAAGGAGTTCATGATCGTCACCAAGGCCAACTCCCAGGCCACGGTGCACCGCTCCGGCTACCTCGACTACGTGGGCGTGAAACGCTTCGACGACAGCGGCAAGGTCTCGGGCGAATGGCGCTTCCTGGGCCTGTTCACCACCTCCGCCTACAGCAAGAGCCCCACCGAGATCCCGGTGCTGCGCCAGAAGGTCACCGAGATCATGCGCCGCTCGGAGCTCCCGCATTCGAGCCACGACGGCAAGGCGCTGGTGCAGATCCTCGAGACCCTGCCCCGCGACGAGCTGTTCCAGAGCACCACCGACGAGCTGTTCGGGACCGCCATGGGCGTGGTGCAGCTGCAGGAGCGCCAGCGCGTCAAGCTGTTCGTGCGCCGCGACAGCTTCGGCCGCTTCTTCTCCTGCCTCGTATACGTGCCGCGCGACCGCTACAACAGCCAGGTGCGCCAGAAGATCGAAGGCATCCTCTACCAGGCCCTGGCCGGCAAGAGCGTGGAGCACAACGTCACGCTGTCCGACTCGGCCCTGGCACGCATCCACATCATCGTGCGCACCACCCCCTGGGAGCAGCCCAAGTACGACCGGCTCGCGCTGGAGCGCGACATCGGCCAGGCGGTGCGCTCCTGGCAGGACGAGCTCAACGACGCGCTGGTGGAGCAGTGCGGCGAGGAGACCGGCTTGCGCCTCAACGCCCGCTACGGCAACCATTTCCCGGCGGCCTACCAGGAGGACATCAAGCCCGCGGACGCGGTCTTCGACCTCAAGCAGATCGACGCCCTGGAGAACGGCGAGGGCCTGCGCATGAGCCTGTACCGCCCGGCGCACGCGCCGGCCGGCTACCTGCGCTTCAAGACCTTCCACCGCGAGCAGACCATCCCCATCTCCGACGCCCTGCCCATGCTCGAGAACATGGGCGTGCGCGTCATCAGCGAACGCCCCTACGAGATCGACCTCGCCGACGGCAGCATCGTCTGGATCCAGGACTTCGAGCTGGTGCATCCGGGCGAACTCGACCTCGGCGCCGTGAAGGAAGCCTTCCAGGAGCAGTTCGCCCGCGTATGGCGCGGCGAGGCG
>DASYZF010000025.1:0-1533 GCA_035946515.1 Gammaproteobacteria bacterium
AGACCGAGCCGTCGCGCGTGCAATGCCTGGCGATGGAATCCCTGCAGCGTATCCTTGAGGCGCGGCGTGGCGGCCGGTGGCAGCGCGAGACGCCGACCGTATACCGGATCGCCGACGATGGGATAGCGGATATGGGCGAGATGCACGCGTATCTGGTGGGTGCGGCCCGTCTCCAGCTGCACCGCCACCTGGGTGTGCGCCCGGAAGCGTTCCACCACCCGGTAGTGGGTGATCGCTTCGCGACCGCCCTCGCGCACGCTCATGCGCAGCCGGTCGGTGGCGTGGCGTGCCAAGGGCGCATCCACGGTGCCGCCCCCGGTCATCACGCCGTTCACGACCGCCGTGTACTCACGCTCGAACTCGCGGGCCTGCAATGCCGCTACGAGCCGGGTGTGGGCTTCCAGGGTACGGGCCACCGCCAGCAGCCCGGAAGTATCCTTGTCGAGACGGTGCACCAGCCCGCAGCGTGGGATGTTGAGGAGCTCAGGGGCGTGATGCAGCAGCGCGTTCTGCAGGGTACCGGCGCGGTTGCCGGCCCCCGGATGCACCACCAGCCCCACCGGCTTGTTGACGATGATGAGTGCCGCATCCTCATAGGCGATGTCGAGGGGCAAGGCCTCGGGCTCGATCCCGGTGAGCGGGGCCTCCGTCACTTCCAGCCGGACCTTTTGCCCGCTCATCACCGGATCCCGGGGTCTGGCGGGTCGCGCGTCCAAAAACGCATGCCCCTCCTTGATCCACTGCGTGAGACGGCTGCGGGAAAACTCGGGGAATAGCCGGGCGAGTGCCTGGTCGAAGCGCTGGCCGGCGAGCTCCATGGGGACCTCGGATTCGCGGACGTCGTGCGGGGGCTTTTTTGCCGGGGCTTGGCTCATGATTTCCACAGTTTAAGTTATACTGCCCGGGCCTGCTGGCCCCGATACCCTTTAGCTTCCCAGAACCGGACCCCATGCACCGCCTACGCCTGACCCTGACCGCCTGCGCGTTGTCCGCCCTGTTGCTCGCCGGTTGTGCCTCGGAGAAATCCAAGGACGAGACCCTGGCGGCCGGCCAGCTCTATCAGCAGATCCAAGCCAACATCGCCGCCGGCAACTACAAGACCGCGACGCAGCGCCTCCAGACCCTGCAGGCCCGCTTCCCCTTCGATGCCTTCGGCACCCAAGCGGAACTGGAGATTATCTACACCGATTACCTCAATGAAGACTACGACGGCGCCGAGGATGCGGCGGACCGCTTCATCCGCGAGCACCCGCGCGATCCGGTGGTGGATTACGCCTATTACATGAAGGGCGTGGCCTACTTCGACAATGACGTGTCGATGCTGCAGAAGTGGGTCAAGAAGGACAACTTCCAGCGCGACCCCACCAATTCCCAGAAGTCCTTCGAAGCTTTCCGCACCCTGCTGGAACGGTATCCGGACAGCCGCTATGCACCCGACGCCCGTCAGCGCATGGTGTTCCTGCGCAACCGTCTCGCGGACTTCGACTGGATCGTGGCGGACTGGTACGTGCGCCGCGGCGCCTGGATCTCGGC
>DASYZF010000026.1:0-2570 GCA_035946515.1 Gammaproteobacteria bacterium
CGGCTTCTGGCTCCGGGACGGGCAGACCCTGGGGATGCTGGCCTGGCGGGTGAAGCTCGTCGGCAGCCGCGACGGGGGCCGGGTCGGTTTCCGGCAGACCCTGGTCCGCTACCTGGCCGCGATCCTGTCCTGGGCCTGCCTAGGCCTGGGATTCTGGTGGTCGCTGTTCGATAGGGAACAGAAGACCTGGCACGACCGGCTGTCGGGCACGGAACTGCGCATGACTGCCTCCTTCTCGGTCATCTCCAATCCCCAAACCTGATCGATACCGGATCGGGTCACTTCACCCGGCGGACGGCGACTATGCCCGTCACCGCCAGCAACAGCGTCGGCAGCCAGGCGCACAGGAAGGGGTTGAGACCGAAGACGATCCCCGCCTGCATGAAGATGCCGTTGAACACGTAGAAGCCGATGCCGAGCAGCATGCCGATGAGCATGCGCTGGCCGGTGCTTGAGGAACGCAGCGGACCGAAGACGAAGGGCATGGCGAGCAGCAGCATGGCGAGCAGCGCCACGGGCTTCGCCGCCCGCGCCCAGAACGCCGCCACGTAGCGCCGGTCATCGAGATGGTTGGCGCGCATGTAACCGATGTAGTGATAGAGGCCGCGGGCCGAGAGGCTGTCGGTATCCACGGCGAAGAGCGTGATGAGCTCGGGGCTGAGCAGCGTCTTCCAGGGAAGCTTGGGACGGTTGAACACGCTCGCGCCCTGGGCGTCGGGCTTGAACGAAGTGCCGTGCACGTTGGCGAGAGTCGCCCCGCCAGCGCCATTGAAACTGCCGGCGCCGGCGAAAGTGGCGCTGCTCAGTTGCCGCTGAGCGTCCACGTCATATATATAGACGCCGTGCAGGACGTTCTTGGCGCCGACGGCGTGGACGTTGACGTAATCGCCCTGGTCCTTGGCCCAGACGCCGCCGGCGCCCAAGGGGTTGACCCGGGATTCCACCAGCTCCGCACGCCGGTCCTCGGCCCGCTGCTCCGCCACCGGCGCCACGAACTCGCCGATGACCACGCAGCTCACCGCCAGCACCAGGCCGCCGCAGAGCGCCGCGATCCCGAGGCGCGCGGCGGAGACGCCGGCGGCCCGGAACACCGTGAGCTCGTTGTGGGAAGCGAGTTCGCCCAGCCCCAGCAGCGCGCCGAGCAGCACCGCCACCGTGAACATGTCGTACATGCCCTGCGGCATCTCCATGACGGTGTAGAGCGCGGCGTCCCACAGGCTGTAGTGCTCGTGGGTGTAGGTGACGTGGATCTCGCTCACGAAGTTGATGATGGCCGCGAGCATGGTGAGCACGAACAGCACCAGCAGCACGTTCACCACCACGGCGCGGGCGAGATAGAGGTCCATGCGCTTCATGCGGGCCTGGCCTTGCCCGTGCCGAACAGCGCTTCGAACCCGTACTGCTGCACCAGCATCGCCAGCACCACGGCCGCGAACAGCAGGTCCACCCACCAGATGCCCACCTGGGGCGGGGCGGCGCCCTTCTCCAGCCAGGCCCGGGCCAGCACGCCCAGGTTGTAGTAGATGACGTACACCAGGATCGCGGCCACGAGCTTGCCGTAACGCCCCTGCCGCGGCGAGGTGCGCGCCAGGGGCACCGCCAGCAGCACCAGCACGATGGCCGACAGCGGCACCGACAGGCGCCACTGCAGCTCGGAGACCGCCTTGAGGTCGGGGACCGCCATGAGTTCAGGCGTGGGATATTCGTCGAAGTAGTCGGTGCCCGAGAGCGCCCGCGCCGGCTGGATCACGATGCCGTGCTCCTGGAAACGCACGACGCGGTAGTCCGCATGGCCGGGGATGCCTTCGTAGCGCCAGCCGTCCTTGAGGATCAGCATGCCGCCGCCCGGGTCGAGCTCGGTGCCCTGGCGCTGGCCGGTGGCGGCGGTGATCACGGCCATGCGGTCGTCGCTCGGGGCCTGGATGAACACGTCCTGCAGGGTGGCGCCGTCGGGGCTCACCTTCTGGGCGTAGAGCGCACCGCGGCCCTCTTCGTCCACCTTGAAGCTGCCGGACTCGAAACTCCCCACCTGCGCGTTGTGCTGGGCGGCGGTGTTGATCACGCGCGTCATGCGCTGCGCCCAGGGGGCCACCTGCAGCGACAGCACCGCGAGGCCGACCGCGATCAGGGCGGCGATGGCGAGCAGCGGCCGGTAGATCTGCGCCGGCCCCACGCCGCAGGCCATGAGGGTGGTCATCTCGCTGTCCCGGTAGAGCCGGCCGAGCGCCAGCATCACCGCCAGGAACAGGGACACCGGCAGCACCACGATGAAGTAGTTGATGGAGGCGAGCCCGAGCAGCGTGAACACGGTGTCGCGGGGCAGGCGTCCGGCGGCGGCATCGCCCAGCAGCACCGCGAAGCGGTTGCTGAGGAGGATGAGCATCAGCACGCCGGTGACGCCGGCCACGGTCAGGGCCGCCTCCTTGGCGAGATAGCGATCCACGATGCGTATCACGGATAGGCCTTGGCTTCGGTACCGGTGCGACGATGGGTTAGAATGCCGGGCAGCCCGCATGATACGCCAGCCGACGCGGGATACCGAAATACTCCGCCGGGAGACCTGCATGCAA
>DASYZF010000027.1:0-1846 GCA_035946515.1 Gammaproteobacteria bacterium
TGGGATTCGATGAGCAGGATCTCTGGGATTCTCATGGTTTTCCGGTAGTTACGTGGGTCATGACTGCTTATGGAAGGCCGTTACGGTATCATATGCGCCCCCCGTGAAGCCTCAAAGACCGCGGGAATCCCTACTTACAGCAAAGAGTTACGCGGTCATCGCCGCCCTGGAGTGCGTTTGTGAAAGCCTTGAACCCTCTCGACCTCTACGACGTCCGCGGTCTGCTCTCGGAAGAAGAGCAGTTGGTGCAGGACACCACCGGCCGCTTCGTGGACGAGAAAGTGCTGCCCATCATCAGCGAGTGCTTCGAGAAGGGCCGCTTCCCCAAGGAGCTGATCCCGGAGATCGCCTCCCTGGGTCTGCTCGGCAGCTCCATCCAGGGTTACGACTGCGCGGGCCTCAACGGGGTCGCCTACGGGCTCATCTGCCAGGAGCTGGAGCGCGGCGACTCGGGTCTGCGCAGCTTTGTGTCGGTGCAGTCCTCCCTGGTGATGTATCCCATCTATAGCTACGGCTCCGAGGAGCAGAAGCAGAAGTGGCTGCCGGCCATGGCCCGGGGCGAGAAGATCGGCTGCTTCGGCCTCACCGAACCCCACGGCGGCTCCGATCCCTCCAACATGAAGACCACCGCCAAGAAGAAGGGCGGAGATTGGGTGTTGAACGGCGCCAAGATGTGGATCACCAACGGCACCATCGCCGACGTGGCGGTGGTCTGGGCCCAGACCGACGAGGGCATCCGCGGCTTCCTGGTTGAGAAGGGCACCAAGGGCTTCGACGCGCCGGAAGTGCATCACAAGATGTCCCTGCGCGCGTCGGTCACTTCAGCCTTGTATTTCGACAACGTAGTGATCCCGGAAGCGAACCGTCTGCCGAAGGCCGAGGGCCTCAAGGGGCCGCTGGGCTGCCTGACCCAGGCCCGCTACGGCATCACCTGGGGCGCCATCGGCGCGGCGCAAGCCTGCCTCAAGGAAGTGCTGGAATACACCAAGACCCGCGAGCTCTTCGGCCGCGCCCTGGACAACAACCAGCTGGTGCAGCTGCGCATGGCCGAGATGGCCCGCAAGATCACCCAAGCCCAGCTCATGTCCCTGCAGCTCGGCCGCTTGAAGGACAAGGGCCATATGCAACCCGCCCAGGTGTCGCTCGCCAAATGGAACAACTGCCGCATGGCAATCGACATCGCTCGCGACGCCCGCGACCTCTTAGGGGGAGCCGGCATCACCACCGAGTTCTGCCCCATCCGCCATGCCTTGAACCTCGAGTCCGTGATCACCTACGAGGGCACCGAGAGCGTGCACCAGCTGGTGATCGGGAAGGAACTGACGGGCACCAATGCCTTCTGACAGCCATCTCAAAAACTACTGCGCTCGGCATGACTTTGTTGCATATCGGCTCGCAATCCTCACGTACACAAGAGTACGCTCCGGTGCGCTCGCCTCCTGCGCCTCGTCCTGCCTTCGCTCGCTACGTTTTTGAGACGGCTTGAGAGATTATTTCTATGCCGCGTCTGACTGATTTCGACGTCCTCTCCTTCGACTGCTACGGTACCCTCATCGACTGGGAGACCGGCATGCGCGCGGCGCTCGCCAACTGGCGCCGGCGCGAGAACATCCAGGTGAGCGACGATGCTTTCGTGGAGGCTTTCGGCAAGTTCGAGTGGGAAGAGGAAGAAGAGAACCCCACGCTGCTGTATCCGGAGATCCTCGCCCGGGTGCTGAAGCGCATGGCCACGGGCTGGGGCGTGTACGCGAGCCCGGACGACTGCAAGGCCTTCGGCCGCTCCGTGGGCAACTGGCCTGCTTTCCCGGATTCGCCCCTGGCGCTCGCCTACTTGAAGCAGCACTTC
>DASYZF010000028.1:0-20832 GCA_035946515.1 Gammaproteobacteria bacterium
AGCGTTGTGAGGATGGTCACATTCCAGACATTTGGGTTTGCTATATAGCCCGCTGGGCTTGTCGCGGATGAACCATTCGTGTATTAAGTGAAACACGGACAAGTGTAAAAGGACGGATACCCAGGGATTTACGGGTACTAAAAGGGCGGGTTTGGGGAATCACATGGGTTCGAGCTGGGGACGGGCATTAGATGCCCGTGCCTGAGTTGTGCGCCCGATTCATGTTCTGAGCCTTCGACGCCTTTGCCGTTTCCCTGAGTTGAAGTTCAGCGCCTGCGGCGTCTCGCTACCGCAGTCGCGTCGCCAACAACAGATAAGGGAAGCGGCCATGGGACTCGGTCGGAACGTGCGCGGTGCATCGCTCTTGGGGATTCTGGCGCTGGTCTGGGGCATCGCCGCCCAGGCCACCCCACCCGGCACCGCGACCGGTGTCAGCTGGCTCCAGTCCCAGCTCCAGACCGATGGCAGTTTCACCAACGCCAACGGCATCGCGACCAACACCCAGGCTGAGTCGGAAGCCCTGAAGGCGCTCACCGCCACCAACGATCCGCAGGCGAACCTCACCGCCGGGCTGATCGACGCCGACACCACTGGCGATACCGAGACCCTGTCCCGCCAGATCCCGGCGTCGGTCGGGACGAGCCAGAGCGCTTCTACGCGCGTCACGACCCTTCTCGCCAACCAGAACCTGGACGGCAGTTTCAGCGACTTCCCCGGATACCAGAGCACCTACTTTGATACGGCCTATGCGCTCGTGGCGCTCAACGCCGCTGGGCAGGGCAGCAGCGACGCTGCCCATAATGCAGCCCTGTACCTCGCCAACAACCAAGGCAGCGACGGTTCCTGGACCGATTGGCAGGGGAACGATACCGCCTACAGTACTGCGCTGGTCGTCGAAGCGCTCGCACCTTATAGGTTGCAGCTCGCCTCCATGGCGCTCGCCATCAAGAACGGCACCGCTTATCTTTCCTCCGTCCGCCAGGCCGGTGGCGACTGGGGCGAGTCCTTCATCAATGCCCAAGTGACCCTGGCTCTCGCCCTCGGCAACGCCGATACCACCCTGGTGACCAGCGCCGCCGGCGACCTCGCCAACGCCCAGCTCGCCGACGGCAGTTGGGGCGACGATGTGTTCACCACCGCCCTGGCGCTGCGGGCAGCCGTGGCCGTGCATGCCACGGCGCCGCCCACCCAGAGCATCAGCTCGGCCACGGGCTACGTGGTGGAGGCGGGCACCGGCCGGCCCCTCGCCGGGGCCAGCGTGTTCCTGGCCTCCAATCCGCAGGTCACGACCACCACCAACGCCTCCGGTTATTTCACCTTGAGCGACCTGCCTGCGGGGCAGCTCACCTTCGTGGCGAGCGCCACCGGCTATGGGTCCACGTCCGTGGTCGCGACCATTCTCACCGGCGCCTCCAACCCCGTGGGGCAGATCGTGCTGGCCCAGGGCAGCGCCACCGCCATGGTCTACGGCAAGGTCACGAGCCAGCAGAACGGCACGCCGCTCGCGGGCGCCACCGTACAGCTCACCGGCGGCAGCAGCCCCTACAGCGCCACCACCGCAGCGGACGGCAGCTTCGCTTTCCCGGCGGTGACGCCCGGCCCCTACACCCTGCAGATCGGTGACACCGGCTTCATCTCGGTCTCTTCTGCCGTCACCCTGAGCGGCGGCGAACAGTTGCAGTCCGACCAGGCCCTGTTGCTCACCGGCACATACCAGAACAGCGCGCCCGTCACGGTGAGCGCCACCGTGGTGGACGCCGCCACCGGCGCCGCCATCCCCGGCGCCCAGGTCTCCCTCGGCTCCGCTCTCACCGGCAGCGCCGGCGCGGACGGCAGCGTGTCCATTGCTTCCGTGCCCCTGGGTGCCTACCAGGCCACCGTCTCGGCCAGTGGCTACACCACAGCCTCCTATTCCTTCGTGCTGGCGCCGGGCAGCAACGGTGCCCTCGGCACCTTGAGCCTCTATCCCGCGACCGCCATCGCGGCGCCCGGCACCCTGACGTTGATCGCCACCGTCGTGGACGGCCTGAGCCACAAGCCCGTCGCCGGCGCCACCGTGACCGATACCGACACGGGAGCCACGGCCACCACGGATGCCAACGGCGTCGCCACCTTCACCGGGCTCACCGCCCTCAGCATCAATGTGCAGGCAGCGGCGGCCGGCTATGCCACCCAGGCGTTCACCGTCACCGCCTCAGGCTTCGGCACCGTGGCCCAGACCCTGACGCTGCCCGCTGTAGGCGGCACCAGCGGTGCGACCAGCGTCACGCTCGCCGGCACCGTCACCGACGCCTCCAGCGGTAGTCCCATCTCCGGCGCCACCGTGGCGCTCTCGGACGCCACCGCCCAGTTCGTCACCGGCTCCACCGGCAGCTACCAGCTGCCCAACATCCCCGAGTTGAGCTTCAGCCTGCAGGTCACCGCCAAGGGCTATGTGACCCAGACCGTCCCGGTCACGGTCTCCCAGTTCGGTAGCTACACCCTCGCCATCCAGCTCACCCCGGCGCAACCGGCGAGCACGCTCCAGGTCCTGACCGTGGATGCCAAGTCCGCGACCCTCGCTGCCACCGACACCGGCGTGTTCACCGCCACTGTCGGCAACATCGGTACCGCCGATGTGCAGGCGACCCTGTTCGCGGAGATCACCGATGGTCAGGGTGCGGTGGAAGCCGATGTGGAGGGCCGGGTACCCGGCAACACGACGCAGTCGGGCACGTTCGATGTGCCGGCCAGTGGTCAGATACAGGCCGAGTTCGATTGGGCGCCCACCCAGCTGCCGACCGGAAATTACACGGTGACGGTGTACGCCGCCGTCCCGAATACCGCCACGCGGACCACGCCCCATGGCACAGTGCTGGCCCAGGGCAATACCTCGGTCGCAGTGGATCCCACCGAGGCCTTCACCGGTCAGCTATCTTTCAGTCCGCCGCTCACCCAGGCCGGCGGCCAGACCCCGGTGGCCATCTCGGCCCTCGTCATCAATGGTGGCAACCAGACCCTGGCCACGCTGCCCTTGCAGCTCACGGTCACCGATCCTGCCACCGGCAACGTGGTCTACACGGCCACGGGCCAAGCCACCGCACTCGCGGTGAACAACAACGTCACGGTGAGCTTCGGCAGTTGGCTCCCCACCACCACCGGCAACCTCAAGGTGCAGGTGGTCTCCACCGATGCCAGCATCGCCGGCACGGTGAGCGGCACGCTCTACGTGGGCAACAAGGCCACCGCCCAGATCACGGTGGACAAGACCATCATGGCGCCCGGCAGCAATACCGTGCACGCCAAGGTGGCGGTGCAGGGGGTGGACATCAGTCAGGCCATCAGCGTGGACCCGATGTTCTTCGCGGTGCAGCAGGCCGTGACCAAGGGCGGGGCGTACGTGGCGCCCAACGCGGAAGCCTGGCAGCAGCGGAACCATTGCGATGGCTGCCATATCCAGAGCGAGAGCCTGGTAGGCCTCGCGAGTGCGGCCGGCAAGGCCACCATCGATCCCAATGCCATCAAGTTCCTGGTCAACACCTTCGGGACCTCCCAGCAAAGTGACGGCACCTACCGTGAATCCTTCCCCCAGTGGGCGACGAGTCAGAACACCCTCGGCCTGTGGGCGCTCAACAAGTGGGACGATCACGGCGAATTCTTCCGCAGCAAGCTCGCCGCGGCGAACGTCCTGCATAATTGGCGTGTCGTCAACAGCAACATGGTCTACTGGAACATCGATTTCGGCGGTACATGGTGGTCGAGCTACGACGAGATCGCGGCGCTCGCCATCAGCGACTTCGCAGGCATACTGAAGGAAGCCGCCACCCAGGACATATCGAAGGTCAAGCAATACGTGCTCGGGGCGGGGCTCGCGCCCAATGGGTCGGTATATCAGGGCTGGAACGTGGTCCGGGGTCCCGATGGACTGTTATATGCCAACCAGCAGAATGGCGTCATCGACTGGGTGAATCCGAGCACCGGCGCCCACGGCACTGTGAGCATGCCCGGCCTGCCTGCGGAAGCTGACAGCCTCGCCGTGGCCCCGGACGGCAGCATCTATGTATCAGGCTTCATCGGCAGCAACGGCTATATCGCCCACGGCGTCCCCGGACAGTCGGCCACGATCATCTGGGAAGGGCCGGGTGAGATCTCCTCCGTTGCTCTCTCGCCCGCCGGGGTGCTGTATGCGCTCAACCGGCCCATGAACCAGTTGCTGCGCTTCGATGGCAGCACGCCGACGGTGGTGTTGGATTCCACCGTGCTCAATCATCCGAACAACATGGACTTCGATCCGGCCGGCGATCTCATGATCGCCGATTGGCAAAACGACGATCTTGTTGAGCTAAGGGCTGACGGCACGGAGTCCGTCTTCGCCGCCGGCCTGCAGCAGGGACCCGTTTCGATCTCCTACGACGGCAGCGGCGGCTGGTACGTGGCCGCGTTTTGGTCGAATACTTACGACGCGGGCAACTCGTTCTACAACGATCTCGGCTTGTACCACTTCAACGCCGATGGCACCGGCGAGCGGCTGGCGGATACCCCCAACTGCGACGGCCTCACTATGTGGAACGGCATGCCGGTCATGGTGGACCGTACCCATAACACCCTGACGCCCGTCACCGCGTCACCGATCAATCCGGTGATCTTGAGCAACATGCAGACCGACCTCGCCGGCGCGGTCCAATTCCTGTTCAGGCGCGGGGAAGACACGGATCGCATCGTGGAAGCGATGCGCCTCTGGGGTTTCGCGGAGTCGCGCAGTGCGATAACCGACCCGACGCTGCTCAGTTCCATCAACACCGAGATCGCGACCATCGATGCGCGGCTGCGTGGCTACCAGAACAAGGACGGCGGCTGGGGCCGTAACACCGGGCAGGTGAGCGATGCGCTGGTGACAGCGCTCGTGGGCCTGGCGCTCGATTACTCGCATCCGTCTACGTCGGATCCTGCCACGCGCAACGCCATCCAGTTCCTGCTGAACAGCCAGCAGGGCGACGGCTCCTGGCTGAGTGCCGACGGCATCATGACCACGCGCCTGGCGACCACGGCGCTCGTCATGGATTACATGCCCGACGCACTCCAGTTCCTCGGCGGCATCGACGTGGACCTGTACGTGCAGGACGTGCCGGGCAAGGTCTCGCTGGGCAACTTCGTGCCCCAGCCGGGCGATACCGTCATCGGCGGCGACGGCAGCAGCATTTACGACTGGCATATGACCGGCGTGACATCCGAAGAGGATGTCACCTTCGACGTGAACCTGCCCAACATGCTCGCCAACGAGATCCGACCGGTGGCGGGTTCCGCCTACCTCACCTTCAAGAACTCCTTCACCGGCGAGCTGCTCACTACACCGCTCGACATCCCGCAGGTGCAAGCGGTGAGCGGCTTGGGGCTCACGGTCGGCACCGACCGGCCCCAGTATCCGGGCGTCACCCCGGTCCTCATCAGCGGCGACGCCGGCAATAACGGTGTGCCCACCATGAACGCCCAGGTACTGCTGACGATCACCGCGCCGGACGGCACGGTGGTCGCGACCCTGCCGGCCATCGCGGGCCTGCAGATCCCGACTGGCGGCGAGCTGCCCTATACCGCCCAGTGGAACACCGGGGATTACCTGCCCGGGACCTACACGGTCACCGCCAGCATCGTGGACGACACCGGCACCGTGGCCAACAAGGCAGCCACCTCGTTCATCATCGCAAACTCCAGCGCCGGCGGCACCGGCAGCGCTGAAGCCACATTGAGGACCAGTACGGACCGCACCACCTACAACACCACGGACACGGTGAACATCGTGGACCTGGTGGCGAGCGTCACGGACAACAGCATCCTCTCGCTGGTGCACCTGCACGTGGTGGTGACCGGCCCCAGCGGCAACACCGTCGGCACCTATGACCATGACTTGGGTCAGTTGGCGCCGGGCGCCTTGGACAACCTGCCGGATGTGCTGACGCTTAACCACGCGGTCCAGGGTCTGTACACGGTCTCGGGCACCCTCACCGACAACACCGGTGCGACGCTGGCCACCGGCAGCGCCATGTTCACCGTGGCCGAGAACCTCGGCAAGACCCTGACGGGTCAAGTGACGCTCCAGGCGCCCAAGGTCTACGCGGGCACGCCGGAAGTCTGCACCGACACCGTCACCAACACCGGCACCTTGGCCATGAGCAGCCAGCCGCTGCAGGCACTCTTGGTGAACCTGGCGAGCGGCACCACACTCTCCACCACGCCGTCCACGGCGAGCCTGGCTCCGGGTCAGCAGCGGCAGACGCAGCAGACCGTGGACACCACGCCCTTGGCCGTGGGTGATTACACCTGCCTGCTTCAGGCCCAGGTGAACGGCGCTTGGACCACCTTGGGCTACGCCACCTTCCACGTGGCCGATCCCACGGCGGACCTCGCCGGCACCCTGACCGCGACGCCTACCCAGGTGCCCTTGACCACCAACGTGGCCCTTGCCGGCAGTCTCAGCAACGGCGGCTTCGCCAGCATCCCTGGCATCACCGCCACGATCTCCATCCAGGATCCCTCCGGGAACACGGTGTTCAGCTCCCCGGTGAGCATCGCGAGCCTCGGCATGGGCCAGGCGAGCCAGTTGCTCGCCAACTGGACCGCGGCCGGCAACGTGGGCGATGTGGACACCGCCATCCTGACGGCCACCGTTGGCAGCCACAGCCGCGTCCTGGCCCAGGCCCAGTTCACCCTGCTGCCGCCGCCCATCAAGATCGGCGCGGGCATGGCGGAGGGGGCCCATGGTCGGGTGCTGATACTCACCGACGACCCGGCCGCCTATCCAGGCAACCAGGATCCGTTCGGGCCGAGCCCGGCTCCGGGCCTCGCCGCCCAGAACCAGCATCTCGGCCAGGTGCTCACGGCGGCGGGCTGGTCCTACACCATCGTGACCAACGCCACGGACTTCCAGACCCAGTTCAACACCGGGGGCTACGAGGCTTACGTCATCCTGTCTGAAGCCGTGAAGCTGCCCGAGAGCCTGCAGGAGCAGGTGGATGCGGCGGTGAACAGCGGCGCGGGCCTGATCGTCGCCGGCAACCACGATGACCGGAACAACAAGCTCGAGGACGCCCTAGGCATCCACAGCACCGGCAAGAGCCTGTCCGTGACCGGGCTTGAGCTCGATGCCAACAGCCTCGACCAGGCGGGCGGGCAGGTGAGCTTGCCCATCGACGGGCAACCCTTGACCGTCAACAAGGACAGCGCCACCGCCGTGGGCAACTTCGAGCTCACGGGCGGCGGCACGGCGCCCGCCGTGTTCACCTACGGCTACGGCACCGGCAAGTCCGTGTACGTGGCCTTCGACCTCGCCCTGGAAGAGGCGGCGGCGAATAGCCCCAACAGCCTGTTCGACCAGTTGATGCTGGACAGCCTCAACTACGTGAGCCCCACCAACCTCACCCCCTACACGGGACGGGTGATCCCGCTGGTGCTCACGATCCAGAACCAGGGCAATCCCACCCCGGGCGAGGCCATGGTGACCCTGCCCACGGGGGTCACGGTCATCGACCCGAACGGGGCCACGGTCTCGGGCAACACCTTGAGCTGGGTGTTCAACCTAGCGGTGGGGCAGACCCTGACCGAGACGTTCTGGGTGCAGTTGCCCGCCACGGCGGGGAGCCTCACGGTCCCGGCGCTGGTCGAGTCCGGTACGGCGCCGAACCTGACGCCCCAGGCCAGCACCAGCATGATCATCGCCGTGCAGGCACGGCCTTAAGTAAGCAAAGAACGGCTCTGGCGGCACCGCCGCCGGGGTCTCACCAAGAATCAGGGATAAGGATCGAACCATGCATCAGGGAAACACCCAGCACTCCGGCGCCCTCATCGGTGCTATGCGCGAATCCGGTTGGACCATGCGCAGCATCGCCTCCATCGTGATCCTCACGTTCGGCGGCCTCGTCACCTCGCCGGCCGTGGCCGCAGTTACACAGGAAGTGCAGAAGATCCAGTGGCACAAGGCGGAGGAGGGTCACGGAGCCAAGCTCTCAGAGCACCTTCTGACCATCCGCGATCACCTGAAGATCGCCACCGCTTCAAATCTGAAGGCGTCGTCGTTCAGTGACGCGCGAAAGCAGTTCAAGGAGGATGCGACAGCTCTTGCCGATCTCGACAAGCAATCGCTGGCGGATTTTGCGTCCACCCGGGCCATGATCAAGGACAAGCACCTGCCCGACGTCATCCTGCAGCGGGAAACGGCGGCGGAGACCCATTACAAGACCGAGATGGCTGCCCTGCGTCAGGGGCTGGATTCAGTCGTCAACGAGAAGGACGACGCCAAAGCTCAGGCCGACTCCAAGTACGTGCTGGACCGGCTATCCAAGTTCCAGATGGAGCGCTCCCAGCAGAAGTTCGATCCCAAGAACCTGCCGAACCGCAGCCTCAAGCCGGATCTGACCCGCAAACCCTTCACCACCAAGAAGCAGTTCGCGGAGGCCGGGTTCATCGGCAACCCGCGTCTCATGGTGGCGACCAGCGCTCCGAACTTCGACTATAGCCAGCTTCCCGGAGCCAACAACCCGGCCTATCTTGCCGCCACCACCGAAGTGACCCTATCTCCGGCCATCCAGGCCCAGGCTGCGGCCCTCAACTACAATCCGGTGCAGATATACAACTGGGTGCGAAACAACATCCAATGGCAGCCCACCTGGGGTGCAGTGCAGGATGCGGACCTGACGCTCTCTTCCCGGCAAGGCAACGCGTTTGACATCTCAAGCCTGCTGATTGCCCTGTTAAGAGCCTCGAACATCCCGGCCCGATACGTGCTCGGCACCATCGACGTGCCGGCAGACAAGTTCCGGAACTGGGTGGGCGGGTTCCAGGACATCAACGCCGCGGTGAACTACGCTTCGGCCGGTGGCATCCCGATCACGACTCTCTACGCTGGTGGCCAGATCACTACCATCCAGATGCAGCACATTTGGGTCGAAGCGGCCATCGACTATATACCCTCGCATGGCGCGATCAATAAGTCTGCCGATACCTGGGTGCCGATGGATGCGAGTTATAAGCAATACACCATACAGACTGGACTTGATCCAGTCGCAATTTCAGGCATAGATCCTAATGCCGTTGCGCAGCAATTTGTGTCGAGTGGAACAGTCGACACAATAAACAACTATGCCACGGGGTTTAATTCTTCGATTTTTCAAAATGCATTGCAGACCGCCCAAACCAATATTCAAAACTATATTACGCAGAATCTTCCCAATGCGACAATCGGCCAGATATTTGGTGGAAACGTAGTTATTCAAGCCACACCAAAAGCCCTTTCGGCGAGCCTTCCATATGTGGTGCAGGTTAAAGGTGCAACGTATGGGAACTTGCCGTCTTCGCTAGAGCAGTCCATAACATTCGCGCTGGGAACTGATGCACTAGGCGATCCGCAGAATCCCGTAACGTTCCCATGGCCCCAAATCAATAATCATCAGGTGACGTTATCTTTCCAACCGGCAACGCCGACTGATACCCAGGCATTACAGTCATTGTTGCCATCGGGTCAAGTGACTGATGTTAGTCAGCTGCCAACTTCGATACCGGCGTATCTCATAAATGTGACGCCCGTCTTAAAAGTTGATGGGCAAGTTGTTTCGTCTGGCCCGGCTTTAACGATGGGCTCCGAGATTACGTTTGTATTTTCCCCGAATTTTGTTGGCCGATTTTCTATTCCCAATACTTATAGCGTCATCGCAGGGTCTTATCTCGATATTGCCGTGGTAGCCGGGAGCATCAGCCAGCAACAGATATCAAATCTCCAGACGTCATTGCAGAACACTCAAGCTGCCCTGCAGTCCAACGACCCTACACAGAAAAGTACGCTGACTAACGAACAGGTATTCGGGGATCTCTATCAAGCCGGTGTTCTTGACTACTACAATCAATATACTGTTCTTGCAAACCTATATGGCAGGCAACAAGGTGGATACCTAAATCTTGCCGCTGGCATAGGGAGCCTCGGATACGAACCCAAGGTCGATCAGGCATTTGGTATTCCGCAGGACATTCGAGACGGTGGAATTGTTGCCAATATCCCGATAATCAATATTTTTGGGTATGACAATTCTTCTCAGGCGCTACGAGCAAATTACGTCAGACAAGTTGGGATGCTTTCTTCTTCGTTGGAGGCGTCTGTCCCGGAACAGCTCCTTGGTGCGTCAACATTGCAGCCTGTAGCAATTTCAGCAGCTTCGGCGCTCTACATCGCAGGACAACAGGGCCAACGGATCTATCACATTACTCAGGCGAATCAAGGTGCGACCCTTCCCTTGATCCATCACAGCGCCAGTGTGATGCAGGAAATTTCTGACGCATTAGCTGCAGGCAAAGAAGTCATCACGCACACCGACGATATCTCTGAAGCTGATTGGAGCGGCTCAGGATACATAATCTTGGATCCCAACACAGGAGATGGTGCGTATAAAATAAGTGGTGGCATGAATGGCGGCGCGGCACCTTTTAAGGCCTTTAGCGCTAGTTCATGCAATCCACCGAGCTGGACCGCGATTATTTTCGGGAGCTTGTTTGCCGCGCTCTCAGTTTTTACAATTTTTGCCGGCCTTTATTTGCTTATCTCTGGCCTAGCATTGTGGGCGTTAGCTGCTTCACTTATAGGCGGCTTGTTCGGGGCTTTAGCTACTTTTGGTCTAGGCTATAATGCTGTATTGCTGGCGGGATTTAGGGCGGCGGCTTCAATAACTTTGTCAGGACTTGCTATGGAAGCTGGTGTGGACGCTATTCTGTCAACATTTGCCTTTTCGATGCTTATTTTTAGCTATTGGATTGTGCCACTTATATTTCTCTTTGTGGCTATATCCCTTGCTGCTGCAAAGCCGCCATGTACAAATCAAGCTAGCAGAAGATCTCCAAGTCTTAGCATGGCGTAGCTATTGAATTTAATTCGGAGCTGGATTATTGAAAATGTGCCCGATTTCGAAAGAAGACTGGTTGCGAAGCTATGAAGAGAAGCTGTACGGGCGGAAGCGCTGGAAGCTTTGGGCTTTTCATATCGGTAATTTTCTCATGTATGTAGTACTAGCATATTTGCTTTGGAGATATTACGGCCGATAGGTATTTAACCTGTATCAAAAATTCAATGGTGAGCCAGGAGACTAGACCGCGAGACATTGAGGGATGGCATATTCATGAGTAATCAGAATGCTAAAGCTTGGGAGCGTGAACTGATTGACTGCTTAGACGAGTCTTCCCTAGGAATACGAATGACTCAAGCGATTCGTCTGATGCCAAAGGAACACCAAATTGATTTCATTCTCAGATACGGGTTAGGCCTCTCGATTATTCCGTGCATCGCCATCTACCTTTTGCTTTGGAAGGTCATGCCACCGCCAACGTGGGGGTTGTTGGTGCAGGTAGTTATCGCTTTTGGAATTCCGGCTATTATCGCGCCGATTGTAATGCCGAAACTAGTGAAGTACTTCCGCGTAGTTCTTATTAGAGATTTCGAGCAGCGAGTACCAATAGCAGCAGTAATTGGAGCCCTGCATAAGGGTGGCAAGGCGGTTCCATCGGAAGTCCAGCAATTAATTCAATCAATCCAGGCCTCCCGATCATTGCCTTGGAAGCCGCATACTTCCCAACAAATAATTCTGTATTTTCGTGCAGTCGATTACGCCGCTAATTTAGCTAGACAGCGCGTACATTGACCCGCCATGCGTATATGCGGAACTGGGTGGCGTGTTCCCGATATTGCTTCACCACAAAACTTCAAAACTTAAGGGTGGTAGGGGTCAAGTCTTGTAATATATAGTTATCGGGTCTAGGCTTTGGCATGGCCCGACCGCTGCGGATCGAGTTTGAGGGCGCGTGGTACCACGTCATGAACCGAGGCGCCGGCAGGCGGGCGATATTCAAGACAGACGCAGACCGGCGCTACTTCCTCAAGCTCCTCGAAGCCGTCAGCGAACGCTTCAACGTCGAGATCCATGCCTACTGCCTCATGGGCAACCACTACCACCTGATGCTGCGTACCCCCGAAGGCAACCTCGGAAGGCTCATGCGGCATCTCAACGGCCTCTATACCCAATGGCACAACCGCCTCGGCGGACAGGACGGCCCCCTGTTCCGCGGCCGGTACAAGGCCGTCCTGGTGGAGGCCGAGGTCTATTGGACGCACCTGTCCCGGTATATCCACCGCAACCCCCTGGAAGCCGGGATGGTCCGCAAGCTCGCGGCCTACCCCTGGTCCAGCTATCCCGCCTACATCGGCGAGAGCAGCGCCCCCGGCTGGCTCCATACCCGCTATCTCCTGGGTGCCCTGGGCGGCAAATCTGCCTACCGACGCTTTGTGGAAGGGAAGGGTTCCACCTCCGAACTCGAAGCCTTCTATGGTAAAGCACGGCATTCCCCCATCCTGGGTACCGAGCGCTATCAGGAGCGCATCGCCAAAGGGCTCCCCCCTCTCCGGGATGTACCAGATAGCAGGACGATTCATAAACGCCCCAGCTTGAACAAGATCCTCGGGGCGGTCGCCAACCGTTACGCCGTGTCCCAGGCCAGCTTGCGGATCTCGACGCGTGGCCGGGGAGTGAAGAGTCCGGCACGGGCTATGGCCATGTATCTTTGCCAAGAGGTCGCGGGGATGCGTTTGAACGAGATCGCGCAGGCGTTCGCACTGAGCGGCTACGCCAGCGCGGGTGCAGCGATACGGAACATGCGTAAGCGGCTAGGAGAGGGCGAGGGCGGCTTGCAAAGAGATTTAAACTATATATTACAAGACTTGACCCCTTAGTTTTGGAAGAATGCGGATAACGCGGAAGCATGGGCGGCGTATTCATTATGGATAGTGGACTGGCAGTAATTTTGGATGCTGACAAACTCCAGAAGAACTCCCCGGAGTTCCCCAAGATCTGTATTGTCTGCAAAAAACCGTGCGGAACTGAGGAGAAGGCGGTTAACGCATTATCGGGAAGGATGGGTGTGGGCGTGGAATTTGTCAAAACCCGTTATTTTGCAATTCCGATGCATACGACGACTGGCGGATGTGCAGCGTTATTCACCAAAAAATGGACGATTGAGCGATACCGAGAGTTGGGATTATTCTTGCTGGCCGCGATTTTATGCGCTGCCTCGATTCCTTTTCTTCACAATAACGCCGTCTTCGTTCTTTTTGGCTCTATAGTGTGCGCGCTTTTTTTGGAGACGCATCTCAGCTTGAAGAGCGGTCTGCCTTTACAGATTTCTGAGACTGTTAGCTTTAAAAGCTCGCGCAACTATACGTTTGAGTTTCTTGATGAAACTTATGCAAACGAATTCCGTAGATTGAATCAGAAATTCTTAGCTGATTAGAACGCGGGGGGAAAAGAATAGGGGTCAAGTTGAGATGCCCCCGATTCCGTCTACATTTAGTCAAGAGACAAAAGGGGTATCAAGGATGGTAAAGGTCAAGCCGGGCGCGCCACGCGCAGAAGTCACCGATACCGCTGACGGCTTGGAAATACGGATACGGCCGCGCCGGCTTGGATACGCGATCTTGTCCGCTATTCTCTGGCTGTCTTTCCTATCGGTCTTTTCACTATTAATCTACGGTGCCCTGCTGAAGCCCGGTCTCAGGCATGCAGATCCGCTGCCGGTATTGCTGATGACCATGCCGCTGTTGGGGCTATGCCTGCTGATGTTCACCTGGCTCCCGCTGGCGGTCGAAGTCATACGTATGAACGGCCGGGAGCTTATCCGCTCCCGCAAGCTCTTCGGCATCGGTCGGAGCAGCGAATATGCCCTCGCCGACATCAAGAACCTGCGCGTGGCGCCGCTACCCGTCATTCCTAACCTGACGGATTCTCGCGGCAATCCTGGCCTGATGCTGCATATCGGCCTCATCGCCTTCGACTATGGATACAAGACCTGCCGCATTGGGCACGGGCTCGAAGAGCCGGAGGCCCGGGAGCTGGTTCAGCGGATCAGCACGCGCTTCCCTTCTTTGTCGCAAAAATAGATCTATCGATCATCGGAGACACGATGTGCCCGGTTTCGAGAGAAGACTGGTTGCGAAGCCATGAGGAGAAACTCTGGGGTCGGAAACAGTGGAAGCTATGGGTTTTAAATATCGTAAATTTTCTCGGGTACGCATTGTTTGTATATATGCTTTGGAGGTCTTACGGCCGATAAAGAGAGAGGATAGAGATCAAGTTGGAGTTTCCTGGATTCAGAGGGAGAGAGGCAAGTTGAACTGCCTCCGATTCCACAGGCGACAAGTTAAGGCATCTTAACCGTAGCTCTGGACTTGCTAGGGGAGGGTAGGCAAACCCCCGCCACTATGCTTTGATGGCGACCTCTTTACGGTGTGCGGATGAGAGGCTGTCACAAAAGATTCATCATTTTCTCGCGGCATTTTTTGTCAAATCACCGGGCCGTGCCGGTCAGCACCATCGACGTGACGCGGTCAGGATAGGGTCACGGCCGCACCGCTGAAAGCGTGTACCAACTGCGCTTCCCGAGCATCGTCTTGGATCACCATCAGCATCTGCCAAGTGTTCGATGCATCCAGGCGCGCATCCACCACTTCCGCCACCGGCGATTCTTGGGTCCTTGCGTGGATGTCGGTGCCGGGCTTCATGGGCACGGTGCTGCGGCTCGTGGCCCGGACCATGTGCCGCTTCACGCCGCCCCGGTAATGGGCCCGGGCGATCACTTCCTGGCCGATATAGCAGCCTTTCTTGAAGTCGATGCCCCCGAGCTTGTCGAGATCCAGCATCTGGGCCACGAAATGCTCCGAGGTCTCGGGGTAGACCGTTGCTTCCCCCGCCAGGATCTTGGCGAGAGCCCAGTTGTCTTCCGCCGCCGATTCTGATTCCAGCTTGCCCTTGAGTGAGGCGATCGCATCGGCATCGCCGTAAAGCGCATAGCGGGGCGTGTCGCCGTGGCAGCGGACGAGGGTGATGCCGCCCGCGTGGTCCGCGGCATTGACCTGCAGCGGCGCCGGAAGACCCAGTTTGCCGAGGAGTGCAGGGGCCTCCTGGCCCCAAAGCCCGAGCCGGCCCAAGTGACCGCTCGCGTCCTTGAGCGTCACCTTGGAGCGCAGCACGTACATGCCGAGCTTCTTCAAGACCATCGGCAATAGACCCGAGGGCAGGGCCAGATAGATGTCGTCTCCATGACGGAACAGGCGTAGCAGGGTCACCACCCGGCCCTTGGCATTGCTCCAGGAGCTCAACTGGCTCCAATCGGGTGTGAGCTGCTCGATGTCGGTGCTGAGCTGGCCTTGCAGGAAGGCGACGGCATCGGCGCCGCTCACGCGGATGAGCCCTTCCTGCGACAAATCGGCGAGATGGGTGGGTGGAGGCGTTTGCATGGGAGACGGTGTTCCTCGCCGCTTATTCTACCGGCTGCGTCAAGGGTTCCGGGCGGGTGGGGCTTTGGGTGTAAAATATGCCCATAAGCCTAAAGGGCATGGCATGTCCCAGCAGGAAACCAAGAAACCCGCCACCCAGGACTCGCCTCCCCGCGAGACCGGACAGCAGAACCCCAAAAGCCCGCGTCCGCGGGAGATCAACGGCCCCAAGGGTCCGGAACCCACTCGCTTCGGCGACTGGGAGAAGAACGGCCGCTGTATCGATTTTTGATCTGCGCGCCCTGGAGGCGCGTGGGTTGAGGTGAAGCATGACCACTGCAAACAGACCCTTATCGCCGCATCTCGGCATCTATCGTTGGCAGATCACCATGACCATGTCCATCCTGCACCGCGCCACGGGCGTGGCGCTGGCGGTGGGCACGCTCGCCCTGGTGTACTGGCTCTTGGCGGCAGCCATGGGCCCCGAGGACTACGCCCAGGCCCAGTGGTTCTTCGGCACTTGGTTTGGCCAGTTCCTGCTCTGGGGCTGGACCTTCTCGTTCTTCTACCACCTCTGCAACGGTATCCGGCACCTGGCCTGGGACGCGGGCTGGGGCTTCAAGATCAAGACCCTCTACATCACGGGCTATGCCGTGTGGGCGGTGGCCGCGATCCTCACGGCCACCGCCATCTGGCTGGCCTATACCTCGGGAGGCATGGCATGAACCTGCGTAACCCCCTCGCCACCGCCCGGGGCTTGGGCTCAGCCAAGTCCGGCACCGGCCATTGGTGGGCCCAGCGGGTCTCCGCCGTGGCGCTCATCCCCTTGAGCCTCTGGTTCGTGATCTCGGTGCTGGGGCTGGTGCGCGCCGACTACGCGATCGTGGTCTATTGGCTGCACATGCCGAGCACCGCCGTGCTCCTGAGCCTGTTCCTCGCCACGGTCTTTTACCACGCCTACCTCGGTGTGCAGGTGGTGATGGAGGACTACGTGGATCGCGAGTGGCTCAAGATCGCGACGCTGCTCGTCATCAAGTTCGCCTGCATCCTGCTCGCCGCCGCGGGCGTCTTCACCGCGCTGCGCATCGCCTTCGGAGCCTGACCGTGACCCAAGCCTACAAGACTGTCGATCACATCTACGACGTGGTGGTGGTGGGCGCCGGCGGCGCCGGATTGCGCGCCACCTTCGGCCTGGCGGAAGCGGGGCTCTCCACCGCCTGCATCACCAAGGTGTTCCCCACCCGCAGCCACACGGTGGCGGCCCAGGGCGGCATCAGCGCCGCGCTCGGCAACATGGGCGAGGACGACTGGCGCTGGCACATGTATGACACCGTCAAGGGCTCCGACTGGCTCGGGGACCAGGACGCCATCGAGTACATGTGCAAGGAAGCGCCCCAGGCGGTGATCGAGCTGGAGCACTACGGCGTGCCGTTCTCCCGCACCGAGGAGGGCAAGATCTATCAGCGCCCCTTCGGCGGCATGACCACCCATTTCGGCGAGGGCACGGCCCAGCGCACCTGCGCCGCCGCCGACCGCACCGGCCACGCCATGCTGCACACCCTCTACCAGCAGAGCCTCAAGCACCAGGCGGAGTTCTTCATCGAATACTTCGCGCTGGACCTGCTGATGGAAGGGGATACCTGCCGCGGCGTGTTGGCCTGGGACCTCGCCACCGGCGTCATGCACCGCTTCATCGCCCAGCAGACGGTGCTCGCTACCGGCGGTTACGGCCGCGCCTATTTCTCCTGCACCTCGGCCCACACTTGCACCGGCGACGGCAACGGCATGGTGCTGCGCGCCGGCCTGCCGCTGCAGGACATGGAGTTCGTGCAGTTCCATCCCACGGGCATCTACGGCGCCGGCTGCCTCATCACCGAGGGCGTACGCGGCGAGGGCGGTTACCTCACCAACGCCAAGGGCGAACGCTTCATGGAGCGCTACGCGCCCCACGCCAAGGATCTCGCCTCCCGCGACGTGGTCTCGCGCTCCATGACCATCGAGATCCGCGAAGGCCGCGGCGTGGGCCCGGAGAAGGACCATATCGACCTGCACCTGGAGCATCTCGGCCCCGAGGTTATCCACGAGCGCCTGCCGGGCATCGCCGAGAGCGCGCGCATCTTCGCCGGGGTGGATGTCACCAAGCAGCCCATCCCGGTGCTGCCCACGGTGCACTACAACATGGGCGGCATCCCCACCAACTACCACGGCGAGGCCTTGACCTTGAAGGGCAAGAACCCGGATACCGTGATCCCGGGCCTCATGGCCATCGGCGAAGCCGCCTGCGTCTCGGTGCACGGCGCCAACCGCTTGGGATCAAATTCGCTGCTCGACCTCGTGGTGTTCGGCCGCTCCGCCGCCCACCGCTGCGCCGAGACCGTGAAGCCCGGCAAGACCCGTCGTGACTTTCCCCAGGAAGCCACCGACAAGGCCTTGGCGCGTTTTGACAAGCTGCGCAACGCCAACGGCTCCGAGCCCACCGCCCAGATCCGCCTGCGCATGCAGAAGGTGATGCAGACCGATGCCGCCGTGTTCCGCACCGGCAAGACCCTGAAGGAAGGCCAGCAGCGGCTGCAGCAGGTGTACGACGCCTTCCAGCACGTGAAGGTGAGCGACCGCTCTCTTATCTGGAACTCGGACCTGGTGGAGACCCTGGAGCTCGACAACCTCCTGGGCTGTGCCACCGTCACCATGGCCGGCGCCCTCAACCGCCAGGAGAGTCGCGGCGCCCACGCCCGCGAGGATTTCGCCGACCGCGACGACAAGAAGTGGATGAAGCACACTCTCGCCTGGATGGACGAGCAGGGCGAGGTGGAGATCGACTACCGCCCCGTGCACATGGATACGATGACGGACGAAGTGAAACCTATCCCCCCGAAGAAGCGGGTGTACTGACATGGCCGAATTCACCCTGCCGAAGAACTCCCGCATCAAAGAAGGCAAGACCTTCAAGGCGGCGAAGGACAGCAAGCACGTCAAGCGCTTCCGCGTCTACCGCTACGACCCGGACAGCGGCGAGAACCCGCGCATGGACACCTACGAGGTGGACATGGACAAGTGCGGACCCATGGTCCTGGACGCGCTGCTCAAGATCAAGAACGAGATCGATCCGACCCTGACGCTGCGCCGCTCCTGCCGCGAGGGCATCTGCGGCTCCTGTGCCATGAACATCGACGGCACCAACACGCTCGCCTGCACCAAGGCCTGCTCGGAAGTGAAGGGCGACGCCAAGATCTATCCGTTGCCCCACATGCCGGTGGTGAAGGACCTGGTGCCGGACCTGACCCACTTCTACGCCCAGTACGCCTCCATCAAGCCCTGGATCCGCACCCAGTCGGCGCCGCCAGACCGGGAGCGCCTGCAGTCCAAGGAAGACCGGGAGAAGCTCGACGGCCTCTACGAGTGCATCCTCTGCGCCTGCTGCTCCACGAGCTGCCCCAGCTACTGGTGGAACAGCGACCGCTACCTGGGCCCCGCCATCCTGCTGCAGGCCTACCGCTGGATCGCGGACAGCCGCGACGAGGCCACGGGCGAACGCCTGGACGACCTCGAGGATCCCTTCAAGCTCTACCGCTGCCACACCATCATGAACTGTGCGCGGACCTGCCCGAAGGGCCTGAACCCCGCCAAGGCCATCGCGGAGATCAAGAAGCTCTTGGCCGAGCGCCAGCACTGAGGATGTCCGAGCTTGCCAAGCTCAAGTGGCGCTGTAGAAGGGGCATGAAAGAATTAGACGTGCTCCTCGAGGGGTATTTGCAGAGTCGATATCCGCAAGCGAGCCCGGAAGAGCAGAGCGCCTTCCGGGATCTGTTGGAGCAGCAGGATCCGGTGCTCTACGCCTATGTCACCGGCCGGGAACGGCCCGCCTCCGAGGAGGAGCGCCGTGTCATCGACACCCTTCGGCGAGCCCCTTGATCTCTCCATCCGTCCGTCGCGGCTGATCGCGACCCTGCTCATCGGCATGCATCTCGTGGCCCTGGTGGTCTCGGCCGGACTGCCCTTGCCGGTGGATTACCGGGCCGCGCTGCTGCTCGCCATCCTGAGCGCCTTCTTCTGGAACGTGGCGGTGTATGTGCAGCGCAGCCCGCGCCGGCTGCACTGGTCCCCGGAGCTCGGCTGGACCATCGTGGACCGCAAGAGCGTGAGCCATGCGGTGAAGCTCCTGCCGGAAGCCTATCTCAGCGCCTGGCTCGTGATCGCGCACTTCAAGGACGAGAAGGGCAAGCGGCGCACGGTGATGCTGGCCAACGACAGCGCACGGCCTGATGGACTGAGGCGCCTGCGCATTATGCTGCGCTACGGCCCCCCCAAGTCATAAGCTGCTGCGCTCGCCGGGGCGTTGTGACGGCCAGGATGGCCTAACGTCGCGGGAGGGCAGGATGCCCGGGAGCGACGGGCGCAAGGACTCGCAGTGCTGGAACAGGGAACGAAAAGCCGGGTGACTTCGTCACCTTCCCCTCCACACATCCATGTGCAGCGGGCGGGTCTCGCCTGTGCTCTCCTGCACAGGCGTCCGCGGCATGCCGCGGACTCGCTCGCGACGCTTCCGACCTGACGCTTTACCCCCAATTCACTGAAAGCTTGCTACCGGCGAAGTTCGGCGGCACCAGGATGGTGTTCTGGGGTGCACGCTTGTCATCCGCCTCGGGGTGATCCAGGGTGTAGTGCAGGCCGCGGCTCTCCTTGCGGCTTTGGGCGGACTGGATGATGAGCTTCGCCACCTGGGAGAGGTTGCGCAGTTCCACGAGGTCACTGGTAATGCGGAAGTTGCCGTAGTACTCGTCGATCTCGTGCTGCAGCAGTTCCACCCGGCTGAGCGCCCGTTTCAGGCGCTTGTCCGTGCGCACGATACCCACGTAGTCCCACATGAAGTGGCGCAGCTCGCTCCAGTTATGGGACACCACCACTTCCTCGTCGGAATCCGTCACCCGGCTCTCGTCCCAGGCGGGAAGGCGCTTGGGCAGGGGCTGGCCTGCATCGTCCCGGCCGCGTATGTCCTCCGCCGCCGCGAAGCCGAACACGATGCATTCCAGGAGCGAGTTGCTGGCCATGCGGTTGGCGCCGTGCAGGCCCGTGAACGCCGTCTCGCCGATGGCGTAGAGCCCGGGGAGGTCGGTGCGGCCGGCCAGGTCCGTGAGCACGCCGCCGCAGGTGTAATGGGCGGCCGGCACCACCGGGATCGGCCCTTTGGTCATGTCGTAGCCGTATTCGAGGCAGCGGGCGTGGATGGTCGGGAAGTGCTCGCGGATGAACTCCGCGGGCCGGTGGCTGATGTCCAGGAGCACATGATCCGAGCCCAGCCGCTTCATCTCGTGGTCGATGGCCCGGGCCACGATGTCGCGGGGCGCGAGTTCGGCGCGCTTGTCGAATTTCTGCATGAAGGGCGTGCCGTCGGGTAGCAGCAGCTTCCCGCCTTCGCCGCGCACCGCCTCCGAGATCAGGAAGGACTTGGCGTGCGGGTGGTAGAGGCAGGTGGGGTGGAATTGCATGAACTCCATGTTCCCCAGGCGACAGCCGACGCGCCAGGCCATGGCGATGCCGTCGCCCGTGGAGCCGTCCGGGTT
>DASYZF010000029.1:0-15829 GCA_035946515.1 Gammaproteobacteria bacterium
GGTTCAGCCGCTCACGGGCACCTTGGAAGGAGCGCCCGGCACTTCCCTGACCAGCTTGGGCACGAGATAGCCGGGCAGCCGGGCGCGGAGCTCGGCCATGATGCGCAAGGCCTCGGGTTCGGGCACGTCGAAGTGGGCGGCGCCCGCTACCGGGTCCAGGAGGCTGAGGTAATAGGGCAGCACGCCGGCGCCGAACAGCGCCTGGGAGAGGTCCGCCAGGGCCTCGGCGCTGTCGTTGACGCCGCGCAGCAGCACCGACTGATTGAGCACGGTGGCGCCGGTCGCTTTGAGCCGTGCGCAGGCGGCGGCGAGGTCCGCGTCCATCTCCCGGGCGTGGTTCATGTGCAGCACCACCGGCTGGCGGGTGTGGATGCGCAGGCGCCGGATGTGGGGGATGCGCTCCAGGGCTTGCGCGAACGAACCCAGTTTCTCGTCGCTCAAGGTGAGGGGATCGCCGCCGCTCAGGATCACCTCGTCGATGCTGGGGTCTGCGCGCAGGTAATCGAGGGCCGCCTGCCACTCGCCGGGGCGCGCCGTCTCGTCGGAATAGGGGAAGTGGCGGCGGAAGCAATAGCGGCAATGCACGCCGCAGGCGCCGGTGGCGATCAGCAGCACCCGGCCCCGGTATTTGTGCAGCAGGCCCTTGGCGGCGATGCTCGGCATGTCGCCCACGGGATCGGGGCCGTAGCCCGCCACCTCGAGGAGCTCCTCGCCCAAGGGCAGCACTTGGCGCAGCAAGGGGTCCTGGGGGTCGCCCTTGCGCATACGCGCCAGGAAGGCGTGGGGCACCCGCAGCGGGAAGCTGGCCGCCGCCCGTCGGGCGGGTTCCAGCCAGCGCTCGTCCAATTCCAGCCTCGCCAGCAGTTCGCGGGGGTCGCGGACTGCCTCGGCCATCTCGGTCTGCCAACGGGTGCTCATGGGTGCTTCAAGAGGGCTGCCCGGAGACGGGCGGTAGGGTATGATTACGCGCTTTTTCGGGGCTGGGCCCCGGCATATTTTAACACTTGGCGCATACCGGGATATTTCCATGAGCAGCTACAGCACTAACGAGTTCAAGGCCGGCCTCAAGATCATGATGGACGGCGACCCCTACACGATTCTCGAGAACGAGTTCGTGAAGCCGGGCAAGGGCCAGGCCTTCAACCGGGTGAAGATCCGCAACCTGAAGACCGGCAAGGTGCTGGACCGCAACATGAAGTCCGGCGACACCGTCGAGGCCGCCGACATCGCCGAACTGGACGTGCAGTACCTCTACAGCGACGGCCAGTTCTGGCACTTCATGAACCCGGAGAACTTCGAGCAGCTCGCCGCCGACGCCACCGCCATGGGCGACGCGAAGGATTGGCTGAAGGGCGAGGAGATGTGCAAGATCATGCTCTGGGACGGCAAGCCGCTCGCTGTGACCGCGCCCATCTTCGCCATCCTCAAGGTCACGGAGACCGAGCCGGGCGTGCGCGGCGACACCGTCACCGGCGGCACCAAACCCGCCAAGCTCGAGACCGGCGCCACGGTGCGTGTGCCGCTCTTCATCAACGAGGGCGAGCTCATCAAGGTCGACACGCGTTCTGCAGAGTACGTCGCCCGGGCCAAGTGACCTGCGAGCGGGTCAGTCATGAATGACTGGCAACCCACTGCATCGTTAAGCAATCTCAAGCTGCGCGCGGAGCTTCTCACGAAGCTCCGCGCTTTCTTTGCGGCCCGCCGGGTGCTCGAGGTGGACACGCCGGCCCTGTCCCGGGCCGGCGCCACGGACCGTCACATCGCGAGCTTCCGGGTGGAGGATGGCCGCGGCGGCGCGCTCTACCTGCACACCTCCCCCGAGTTCCCCATGAAGCGGCTCCTGGCCGCCGGCAGCGGCGACATCTGGCAACTCTGCAAGGTGTTCCGCCGCGGTGAAGCCGGGCGCATGCACAACCCCGAGTTCAGCATGCTGGAGTGGTACCGCCTCGGCTTCGACCATCACCGGCTCATGGCCGAGACCGCGGAACTCATCGCGGCACTCGTCCCGGGGCGGAAGTCCGCCGAGTACCTGAGTTACCGGGAGGCCTTCCTGGGCCACGCGGGCCTCGATCCCTTCACTGCTTCCCCCCAGGACTGCATCGCGGCCTTGAGAAAGGCCGGCCGGCACCCACCCAAGGAGCAGGAGCTGGACTACGACGGCTGGCTGGACCTCGTGGCCGGCGAGCTGGTGTACCCTGCGCTGGGGCAGGGGGGGCTCACCTTTATATATGATTATCCGGCGAGCCAGGCGGCCCTCTCCCGGGTGCGGCCCGGCACACCGCCCGTGGCGGAGCGTTTCGAGGCCTTCATGGACGGGATGGAGCTTGCCAACGGCTTCCATGAACTGACCGACGCTAGCGAGCAGCGGCGCCGCTTCGAGGCAGACCGAACCTATCGGCAGGCCCAGGGTCTCATGGACGTACCCCTGGATGAGCGGCTGCTGGCGGCGCTCGGGCAGGGCATGCCGACCTGTGCCGGGGTGGCGCTGGGTTTCGACCGCCTGCTGATGGTGGCGGCGGACGCCTGCGCCATCACCGAGGTCACCGCGTTCCCCTTCGATCGGGCCTAGGAGTCCATGTGACGTTCGAGATGAAAAGGATATCGCCCACGGTCACGGGCAAGGCGGAGCTCTACGCGGAGCTTCTGCTGCAAGCCCGGGGACTGCTGCACGACGAGCATGACTTGGTGGCCAACGCGGCCAACTTCTCCTCGCTGCTGTTCCACAGCCTCCCGGACCTCAACTGGGTGGGGTTCTATTTCCTCAAGGATGGTGAGCTCTTGGTGGGTCCCTTCCAGGGCAAGCCCGCCTGTGTGCACATCGCGCTCGGCAAAGGGGTGTGCGGTACGGCTGCCCAGACCCGTGAGACCCAGGTGGTGCCGGATGTCAACCGGTTCCCGGGCCACATCTTCTGCGACGGGGATTCGCTCTCGGAGCTGGTGGTGCCCCTGGTGAAGCGGGACGGCACGCTGCTCGGGGTGCTGGATCTCGACAGCCCCAGGCTCGCGCGCTTCGACCAGGAAGACAAGCAGGGTCTTGAAGCCCTGGCCCAGGCCTTCCTGGGTGCGCTACGTTGACCCTTATATAAGACTGGCCAGCTTGCGGCCCATGCGCACCGCGCTGCCGGGCTGATACTCCGGCTCCCAGCGCACACGGCCCTCGGCGAACAGCAGGATCACCGTGGAGCCCATGTTGAAGCGGCCCGCCTCGGCGCCTTTCTCCAGGCGCGTCTCGCCCGGCTTGTAGTTCCACACCTGCACCCGCCGCCCCATGGGCGGGGTGACCTCGCCCGCCCACACCGTCTCGATGCTGGCCACGTTCATGGCTCCCACCATCACGAGCGCCATGGGCCCTGCCTCGGTGTCGAAGCAGCAGGCCACCCGCTCGTTGCGGGCGAAGAGCCGCGGCACGGCACGGGTGGTGGGCGGGTTCACGCTGAACAGGCGGCCCGGCACGTGCAACATGCGGCGCAGGTCGCCGGCGAGCGGCATGTGGATGCGGTGGTAATCCTTGGGCGAGAGGTAGAGGGTGGCGAAGCTCCCTCCCGCATAGCGCGCCGCTTCTTCCGCATCGCCGCCCAGGAGTTCTAAGGTGGTGTAGCTCTGGCCCTTGGCCTGGAAGATACGGCCATCCTCGATGCCGCCCAGCTGGCTCACGGCACCGTCCACGGGGCAGGCGAGCGCGTCCCGTCCGGCCGCGATGGGCCGCGCACCGGGCTTGAGGCGGCGGGTGAAGAAAGCGTTGAAGGTCTGGTAGGCGCGGGTGTCCGGTTCCGCTGCCTCGCTCATGTCCACTCCGAAGCGCCGCACGAAGTCACGGATGGCCCACTCCTTGAGCGCGGGCGATTTGATGCGCGTGAGCCGGTGGGTGAGGCGCGAGATGAGATGGTGCGGCAGCGGATACTGCAGCCAGGCCTTGAGGCGGTCGGCGGCGGAGGCTCCGGTCTTCATGCGGTTCAGTCCGTGGGGGCGTCGCGGCGCACGTACGCCAGGATGGCGAGCTGGGAGCCGTCGGAGAAGGTGAGGGTGAGGGACACCATGTCCCCCGCATAGAGGTTCTTCTTGGGCTGCATGAGCATCAGGTGGTAGCCGCCCGGCTTGAACTCGACGCTGCCGTGGGCGGGCAGGGTGATCTTCGGCAGCTCCACCATGCTCTCCTGGCCGTCTTTCACCACGCTCTCATGCATCATCACCGAACCGAAGTCGGGGCTGATGATGCCCGTCAGGTCCAGCGGCTTGGCGGTGAGGTTCTCCAGGGTGAAGTAGCCCGCCATCACGTCCAGGCCCGGAGGCGCCTGGCGGATCCACACGTGGCTGACGCGGGTGCTGGGACCGTCGGCGAGAGCGGCCGGCGCCAGCAGGCAGGCGCACAGGGCGAGCAGCGGGAATAAGCGGCGCATCACGACTGTTGTTCTCCGTAGTAGCGGATGATGTTCGCGTAATCGGCGGCCATGCGCTTCGGGTCCAGGGGCGGCGTGAACAAGGCCATCTCCGCGGCTTCCGGATCCACCAGCACCACCATGGTGGAATGGACCACGGCGTAGTCGCCCTTCTTGTCGGGCCTGCTGTAGGAGAAGTCCGCGCCGAGGGGGCCGGTCAGGGCCTTGAGGTTGGGCACGGAGGCGGTCAGGCCGGTGAACCCGGGGTTGAAGTAGGCCGCGTAAGTCTTGAGCAGCTTCGGGTCGTCGCGCTGCGGGTCCACCGAGATGAAGTAGACGTGCGGGCGCCGGGCCGCCGGCAGCTTGTCCAGGAGCCGCATCATCCGGTCCAGGGCCGCGAGGGTGGTGGGGCAGGCGTCCGGGCAATGGGTGTAGCCGAAGTAGAGGAGGCTCCAGTGGCCCATGAGCTGGGCGCGGGTGAAAACGGTGCCGCCGGTATCCGTGAGGCTGAAGTCCGGCAGCGGCCGGGCATCGTGCAGCAGCAGGGCGTCGGTATGCGGGCGTTCGACGGAGCGGCCGCCGAAGGTGAGGTAGCTCGCGAACACGCCGATCGCGAGCGCCATGAACATCAGGCCCGCGTAGGGCAGGAGCGCCTTCCACTTCATGCGCGGATTATGCCACAGCGTTGGCGGCGGCTCGTCCGACTCCTTTATGATAGGCGCATCACGAGGTGGGGAATGCTGGAAAAGTTCGACGACATCAGCGCGCGTCTCGAGACCTCCAAGGACTTCGTCCGCTGGGGAGCGAGCGCGTTCAACCGCGCCGGCCTGCACTTTGAGCACGGCACCGCCAACGCCGTGGACGAGGCGCTGAACCTGGTACTGCACGCCCTCGACCTGGACCACGACATCCCGCCCTGGCTGCTGGACGGCCGGCTCACCCAGGCGGAGAAACAGGCGGTCTACACCCTGCTGCGCCGCCGGGTGGAGGAGCGCAAGCCCTACGCCTACATCACCAACCGGGCGCGCTTCGCGGGCCTGGATTTCTACGTGGACGAGCGGGTGCTGGTGCCGCGCTCGCCCATCGGCGAGCTGATCGAAGCCGCCTTCGAACCCTGGATCGAGGCGGACCGCGTGAGCCGGGTCCTGGACCTGTGCACCGGCAGCGGCTGCATCGCCATCGCCTGCGCCTATGCCTTCCCCGACGCCGCCGTGGACGCCACCGACCTCTCGGCCGACGCCCTGGAAGTGGCACGCATCAACGTGGACAAGCTGCACGTGGCCGATCGCGTGCTGCTGCATAAGGCCGATGTCTTCGAGGGGCTGCCGCCGGCGCCCTACGACATCATCGTGAGCAATCCCCCCTACGTGGACGCCGAGGACATGGCGACGCTGCCGGACGAGCACAAGCACGAGCCGCAGCTGGGCCTCGCCGCGGGCCAGGACGGACTCGACATCGTGCGCCGCATCCTGCGCTACGCCGGCGGCTACCTGGCCGAGGACGGCATACTGGTGGTGGAGGTGGGCAACAGCCGCTGGGCGCTGGAAGAGGCCTATCCCGAAGCGCCCTTCACCTGGCTCGAGTTCGAGCGTGGCCAGGCGGAGGTGTTCCTGCTCAGCGCCTCCCAGCTCGCGGCCATGAACGAGCCGCGCAAGCGGTCCCAGCGTGGCCGGTAACACTTTCGGTCGGCTGTTCAGCGTCACCACCTTCGGCGAGAGCCACGGGCCGGCGCTGGGGTGCATCGTGGACGGCTGCCCGCCGGGCCTGCAGCTCGCCGAGACCGACGTCCAGCGCGACGTGGACCGGCGCCGTACCGGCACCTCGCGCCACACCTCGCAACGCCATGAGGCGGACGCGGTACGGATCCTCTCCGGCGTTTTCGAGGGGCGCACCACCGGCACGCCCATCGGCCTCTTGATAGAGAACACCGACGCGCGCTCCAAGGATTACGAGACCATCAAGGACGCCTTCCGTCCCGGGCACGCGGACTACACCTATCTGATGAAGTACGGCCGGCGCGATCACCGCGGTGGCGGACGCGCCTCGGCCCGGGAGACGGTGATGCGCGTGGCGGCGGGTGCCATCGCCCGCAAATACCTGGGTGAGCACTTCGGCGTCGTGATCGAGGGCTGGTTGGCGCAACTGGGCCCCCTGGTGCTGGAAGCGAAGGATCCCTCCGCGGTGGATGCCAACTCTTTCTTCTGCGCCGACCCAGGCCGGGTCGCGGAGCTCGAGAGCTACGTGGATGCGCTGCGCAAGTCCGGCGATTCCATCGGCGCACGGGTGACGGTAAGGGCCCGGGGCGTGCCGCCCGGCTGGGGCGAACCCGTGTTCGACAAGCTGGACGCGGACCTGGCCCACGCCATGATGGGCATCAACGCCGTGAAGGGCGTGGAGATCGGTGCCGGCTTCGCCGCCGTGACCCAGAAGGGCAGCGAGCACCGGGACGAGATGTCACCCCAGGGTTTCCGTTCCAACAACGCCGGCGGCATCCTGGGCGGCATCTCCACAGGCCAGGACGTGGTGCTGAACCTCGCCCTGAAGCCCGCTTCCAGCATCCGCCTGCCGGTGCAGAGCCTGGACGTGCACGGCGGGGCGACGGAGGTGAGCGTCCACGGCCGCCACGACCCCGTGGTCGGCATCCGCGCCGTGCCCATCGCCGAGGCCATGCTGGCGCTCACGCTCATGGACCATGCGCTGCGCCACCGCGGCCAGAACTCGGGCGTGACGCCGCCGCTCGAGCCCATCCCGCCGTCGGCTTCCTGACCGCGCTGTGCGCCCCTTGCATGGTCTCCCGTGAGCCCGGTGCGATGCGGCAACTGCTAGAATGCGGCGCCCGGGGCAGCCTGCCCCGAACCCTCTCCTGGAGTCCCCTTGAAGACCGTTGACGTGGCCGTGGTGGGAGCGACCGGTGCCGTGGGCACCGCCATGCTGGAGATCCTCGCGGAGCGCAAGTTCCCCGTGGGCCAGGTCCATGCCCTCGCCAGCGAGCGTTCCGTGGGCGAGCGCGTCGCCTTCGCGGGCCGCGAGCTCAGGGTGGAGAACCTGGCGGACTTCGATTTCCACAAGGCGCAGCTCGGCCTGTTCTCCCCGGGAGCGTCGGTATCGGCGGTATACGCGCCCAAGGCCGCGGCCGCCGGCTGCGTGGTGGTGGATAACACTTCCTGCTTCCGCTACGAAGCGGACATCCCGCTGGTGGTGGCGGAGGTCAACCCGGAGGCCATCGCCCGGTACAAGACGCGCGGCATCATCGCCAACCCCAACTGCAGCACCATGCAGATGATGGTGGCCCTGAAGCCGATCCACGACGCGGCCGGCATCGAGCGCATCAACGTGGCCACCTACCAGGCGGTGTCCGGCGCCGGGCGCAGCGGCATCGAGCAGCTCGCCCGGGAGACGGCCCTGTTGCTCAACGGCAAACCCCTGGAGAAGGGGGGCAAGTTCCCCCGACAGATCGCCTTCAACGTATTGCCCCAGGTGGATGAGTTCCAGGAGAACGGCTACACCCGGGAGGAGATGAAGATGGTCTGGGAGACCCAGAAGATCCTGGGGGACCCCGGGATTAAGGTAAATGCCACCGCCGTCCGGGTACCGGTCTTCTACGGCCATTCGGAGGCCATCCACCTGGAGACCCGGGAGAAGCTCAGCGCCCAGGCTGCCCGGGCCTTGCTGGCCAAGGCCCCAGGGGTTGTGGTGGTGGACGAGCACAAACCCGGTGGCTACCCCACGGCGGCCACCGAGGCCGCCTGGAAGGATGGGGTCTTCGTGGGCCGTATCCGGGAGGACTTGAGCCACCCCCGGGGTCTGGACCTCTGGGTGGTGTCTGACAACGTCCGGAAGGGGGCTGCCCTGAACGCCGTCCAGATAGCTGAGTTATTGGTGAAAACCTATTTATAAGCTATAGTTAGCCCATCATTGTAAAGAGCGTTCTTAGCTTGAGGCGACAATACGTGGACCCCGGGGTCAACCCAGGGGTGCGGCAGGGTTGGGGGAGAAATATGAGCAAGAAGCTGGCATTGATCCTTTCCCTGGCTTTGGGGGCGCTGCCCGGCGTGGCGCAGGCCCTGGGGTTGGGGGAAATCAAGCTCAACTCCGCGCTCAATGACAAGTTCAGCGCCGACATCCAGGTGGTGGGCGCCACCAGCGACGAGCTCGACAGCCTCGATGTGAAGCTCGCCAGCCTCGCCCAGTTCACCCAGGCGGGCCTCGACCATCCCGATGCCTTGAACCAGCTGCAGTTCGTGGTGGTGCGCAACGCCGATGGCACCGCGTACGTGCACATCAGCAGCAACCAGCCGGTGCGCGAGCCTTTCCTCGATTTCCTCATCGATGCCAACTGGAACAACGGCGAGCTGATCCGTGAGTACACGGTGCTGCTGAACCCGCCGGCCTTCCAGACGGCCAACGCACCGAAGCCCGAAGCGGCTGCTGCACCCGCCAGCGTCGCGCCGGTCGCCGCTGTACCGGCACCGGCCGTCGCCGCTCCCGCGCCCGAGAGCGCGCCGGCCCCCGACGCCGCACCGGCCCCGGTACAACCGGAGGCCAGCGTCGCGGCCGCGCCGACGCCGGCGGAAACCGCACCACAACCGGCGGCGTCTCCGCCACCGGCGGCAGCTCCCACGGTCGAAACGGCGCCCGCTCAGCGGGCGCTTGGCGCTAATTACGGCCCGATTCATCGCGGCGAGACGCTCTCCGGCATCGCCAAGCAGGTGCGTCCCGAGGGCGTGACCCTAAACCAGATGATGATCGCCATCTACCAGGCGAACCCTGAAGTCTTCATGCACAACATCAACCGCATGAAGGCCGGCTACATCCTGCGCATGCCGACCGTGAGCGATGCCCAGGCCGTGAGCGTGACCGACGCGAACGCCGAGGTGCGCGCCCAGATCGAAGCCTGGCGCAACAACCATGCCAGCGCCGAGGCGCCACCCGCGGCTTCCACCGCGGCTTCCACCGCGGCCTCCGCCGCGCCCGCGCTGCAGCTCGTGGCGCCGAGCTCCGCCGCCGAGAGCAGCGCACCGCTGCCCGGCGCCGAGAAGGAAGGCAACGGCGAGGCCAGCACCAAGGCGGCTGCGCCCGCCAAACCCGAGGTTTCCGAAGAGGAGCAACCCGCTCCCGCTCCGGTACCGAACCCGACGCCGGTGGCGCCGCCCGCGAACCAGGCGCCGCTCGCCGTCAAGAGCAACGCCCTCGCTTCCGTGCAGCAGCAGTCGGCCCAGCAGAACACCGCGCCCGCGCCGGCCGTGTTGCCGCCGCCGCAGCCTGCCAAGAACGTGCCGCTCCCGGTCAGCACGCCGAAACCCGCGCCGACGCCGGTGCAGGAATCCGGCGGCGGGATCATGGACTTGCTCTTCCCCTACGGTCTCATCGCGCTTGCCGTGCTCTTGGTCATCATCGGCGCCACCGTGATATTCAAGAAGCGCAAGGGCGGTTCCAAGCCCAACGCCTTCGGCAGCGGCGGCGCCGCGCGCATCAAGGGTGCCGATTGGATGAAGCAGGAGCAGGCGGGGAGCGGCGACGACGCCACCGAGGCTGCGTCCTCCACCACCCGCACCCGCAGCAAGATGAAGAAGGCGGCCAAGCCCGTCGAGGCGGAACCCGGGGAGAAGACCGCCCTCGTGAGCCCGCCGACCGAAGCGGCGCATGCCGACGACAGCGACAGGACCATGCTCATGTCGGCGCCGCCGGCGGCGACGATGCAGGACACAATGGTCGGTGGCGGCGGCTCGAAGCTCGACGTCTCCGATCCCATGGCTGAAGCCGATTTCCACATGGCCTACGGCCTCTACGACCAGGCCGCCGACGTGCTGCGCAAGGCGCTGCGCCAGGATCCTTCGCGCCAGGACATCGAGGTGAAGTTGCTGGAGGTGTTCTTCACCGCCGGCGACCGGGATAACTTCGTGAACGAGGCGAAGAAGCTGCGCCAGGCCATGGGCGCGACCCCGGGCAAGGATTGGGAGAGCGTGGCCATCATGGGCCGCCAAGTGGCGCCCGACGAGCCCCTGTTCACCTCCTCCGGCGCGCCCACCGCCGGCGCCGTGGACATCGCCCTCGAGACGGGCGGCACCGATACCGTGGTGAGCGACCTGGGTGATGCCTTCAGCCACAGCGCCGAACCTCCGGTGGTGGCCCATGCACCCGCCCCGGCCCCGGCGGCGCCCGTGTCCGACAACCTCATGGACTTCTCCCTGCCGGACCTGGAACCGAGCACGGCAGCGGCGCCGTCGATCGAGGCCCCGGCGGTCGCTCCCGCGGCCGATGCCGGCGGCATGGAGTTCAACCTGGGCGACCTCAACTTCGAGCCCACCCCGGCCAAGAAGGGCGGGGAGAGGAAGACGGCGCCGAGCCTCGGCACCGACGAGCCCACCGTGGCCACGGACTTCGGCACCGACTCCCAGGTGGAGTTCGATAAGGCCCTGAACGACCTGGCCGCGTTCGTGAACACCAACGTCCCGGCGCAGCCGGAGGCGGAAGCGGCCGGCGAAGCGCCCGCCGTCACCGGTCTCTCGATGGACGATGCTCCCGAGCCAGCCCCGGCCATGACGGCCAGCGCCGATGAGCCCACCACCGGCAGCAGCATCGGCGAGATCGGCACCAAGCTGGACCTGGCTCGCGCCTATATCGACATGGGCGATCCGGATGGCGCCAAGAGCATCCTCGCCGAGGTGATGGGCGAGGGCAACGCCCAGCAGAAACAGGAGGCCCAGGAACTCCTCAAGCACGTCTCCTGAGCCGGCCGATCCCGGCTTGATCCGTACACTGCGCCGCCTTAAGGGCGGCGCAGCACTTTTAGGGTGATCGACGCAGCATGACCCGCTACGCCTTGGGCCTCGAGTACGACGGTACCGCGTTCATGGGCTGGCAGAGCCAGACCCATCCGGGGCGCACGGTGCAGGCCTGCGTGGAGGAGGCGCTCGGCAAGGTGGCGGACCACGCGGTGACGGTCACTTGCGCGGGACGCACCGACGCGGGCGTGCACGCCACCGGGCAGGTGATCCACTTCGACAGCGACGCGCGGCGCAGCCTGCGGGGCTGGCTCCTGGGTGTGAATTCCAACCTGCCGGCGGACGTGGCCGTGGGCTGGATACAGGAGGCGCCGGAGGAGTTCCACGCACGCTTCAGCGCCGAGGCACGCCAGTACCGCTACGTGATCCTGAACCGGTTGACGCGGCCCGCCCTGGCCCGGGAGCAGCTCACCTGGGTCTATAAGGCGCTCGATGCGGAGCGCATGCAGTCCGCCGCCCGGCATCTCCTCGGCAAGCACGACTTCTCGGCGTTCCGCTCCGTGGAATGCCAGGCGAGGCAGCCGGTGCGCAACCTGCAACGGCTCGACGTGCGCCGCGAGGGCGAGCGCATCCTCATCGATGCCGTCGCCGACGGGTTCCTGCACCATATGGTGCGCAACATCGCGGGCGTGCTCCTGGCGGTGGGTGAGGGCAAACAGGAGCCCGAGTGGGCCAAGGCGGTGCTGGAAGGCCGGGACCGGACCCTGGGCGGGGTGACCGCGCCCGCTGCGGGCTTGAGCCTCATGGCAGTGAAGTACCCGGCGCGCTTCTCCATCCCGGTCCCTGAAGCGGCGCTCTTTTCTGATAACCTCTAAAGCCCTGTTCGGACGGAGCGCGCGGTGCGGGTCAGGATCAAGATCTGCGGGATGACAAGACCGGATGACGTGGCGGCCGCCGCGCGGCTCGGCGTGGACGCCATCGGTCTCGTGTTCCATCCGGCGAGTCCGCGCCACGTGAGCGTGGAGCTGGCCCAGTCCCTGGTGGCGCGGCTGCCGGCCTTTGTCACCGTGACCGCCCTGTTCCTGGACCCGGATCCCGAGGCGGTGCGCCAAGTGCTGGCCAAGACCCGGGTGGAACTCCTGCAGTTCCACGGCGGTGAGCCGGCGGAATTTTGCCGCAGCTTCGGCCGTCCTTATATAAAGGCGGTGCCCATGGGTAGCCACGTGGATCTCAGCGAGTATGCAAGGCGCCACGCCCAGGCGGCGGCGCTGCTGCTGGACAGCCACGCTGCCGGCCAGAAGGGCGGCACCGGCCAGAGTTTCGATTGGAACACGCTGCCCAAGTTCGACGGACCGCCGCTGATTCTGGCGGGCGGCCTCATGCCCGGCAACGTGGCCACCGCCATCCGCATCGTGCGGCCCTACGGCGTGGATGTGGCGAGCGGCGTGGAGAGCGCGCCGGGCATCAAGGATCCGGAGAAGATGGCGGCGTTCGTGCACGAGGTGAACCATGTCGCGGCTGCTTAAACACCCCACCTTGCAGGAGTCCCTGCGCAAGCTGCCCGATGCCGCCGGGCATTTCGGCCGCTACGGCGGCCGCTTCGTCGCCGAGACCCTCATGGGACCGGTGCAGGCCCTGGGCGAGGCCTACGAGCGGGCGCGCCGCGACCCGGAGTTCCAGGCGGAACTGAAGCGCCATCTGAAGGATTTCGTGGGCCGGCCCTCGCCGCTCTATCACGCGGAACGCTTGAGCGCCGGGCTCGGCGGCGCCCGCGTGTATCTCAAGCGCGAGGACCTGAATCACACCGGCGCCCACAAGATCAACAACGCCCTGGGCCAGGCGCTGCTTGCCAAGCGCATGGGCAAGACCCGGCTCATCGCCGAGACCGGCGCCGGCCAGCACGGCGTTGCCACCGCCACCGTGGCGGCGCGCTTCGGTTTCGAGTGCGTGGTCTACATGGGCGAGGAAGACATCCGGCGCCAGGCCATCAACGTCTACCGCATGCGTCTCTTGGGCGCCGAGGTGGTGCCCGTGCACGCAGGCTCCCGCACCTTGAAGGATGCACTCAACGAAGCCATGCGCGACTGGGTGAGCAACGTGGACGATACCTATTACGTGATCGGCACCGTGGCCGGTCCCCACCCCTATCCCATGATGGTGCGCGACTTCAACGCCTGCATCGGCGAGGAAGCGCGGCAGCAGCTCTTGGCGGCGGAGGGCAGGCTCCCCGACGCGCTCGTGGCCTGCGTGGGCGGCGGCTCCAACGCCATCGGACTGTTCCACGCCTTCCTGGACGATCCGGTGAAGATCTACGGCGTGGAGGCGGCGGGCGACGGCATCGAGACCGGCCGTCACGCGGCTTCCCTCACCGGCGGGCGCGCTGGGGTGCTGCACGGCAACCGCACCTATGTATTGGAGGACGAGGCAGGCCAGATCACCGAGACCCATTCCATCTCCGCCGGCCTCGATTATCCCGGCGTGGGTCCGGAACACGCCTGGCTCAAGGACATCGGCCGGGTGAGCTACGAGCCCATCACCGATGCCGAGGCGCTCGCCGCTTTCCACCGGCTCACCAAGAGCGAGGGCATCATGCCGGCGCTGGAATCGAGCCACGCCGTGGCCTACGCGGCCAAGCTCGCGCCGCGCCTCCCCAAGGAGGCCATCGTGCTCGTGAACCTCTCGGGCCGGGGCGACAAGGACGTGCACACGGTGGCGGCGCGCGAGGGGATCAAGATATGAGCCGCATCGCCGCACGTTTCGCCGAGTTGAAGCGTGCCGGGCGCACGGCGCTCGTGCCTTACCTCACCGCCGGCGATCCCGGCCGGCAGGCTACCGTGCCGCTGATGCACACCCTGGTGGCGGCGGGTGCCGACGCCCTCGAGCTCGGCGTGCCGTTCTCGGATCCGAGCGCCGACGGGCCGGTGATCCAGGCGGCCTGCGAGCGGGCGCTCGCGGCCGGCACCACCCTGAAGGATGTGCTCGCCATGGTGCGCGAGTTCCGCGCCAGGGATGCCGCCACGCCGGTGATCCTCATGGGCTATCTCAACCCCATGGAGGCCATGGGTGCCGAGACGTTCGTGACGGCGGCCGCCGACGCGGGTGTGGACGGCGTGCTGACCGTTGACATGCCGCCCGAGGAGGCGGAACCGCTCGCCGGCCTGCTGCGGGCCAAGGGCATGGATCCCATCTTCCTGCTGGCGCCCACCACGGACGCGGCCCGGATCCGGCGCATCTCGGAAACCGCCTCCGGATTCATCTATTATGTGTCCTTCAAGGGCGTGACCGGCGCCGCCCGGCTGGACGTGGCCGAGGTGCGCGAACGGCTGGCCATGGTGCGGCGTTCGACCCCCCTCCCGGTGGGGGTGGGCTTCGGCATACGCGACGCCGCATCGGCGGCAGCCTTGGCCGGGGCCGCCGATGCAATCATCGTGGGCAGCGCCATCGTGAGCCGCATCGCCGAGCACAAGGACGATCCCGCGCGCGCCGCCGCGATACTGGGAGCGTTCGTGGGTGAATTGCGTTCCGCCGTGGACGCGGCCCGCCGCAGCACGAAGTCCGCCTGAAGGGCGAAGAGGCAGAGGCATGAACTGGTTCAAGAAACTCGTCCCATCCCGCATCAATACCGAGGGCCGCACCGCGCGCCGCAGCGTGCCCGAGGGCCTTTGGACCAAGTGCGACGAGTGCAACTCGGTGCTCTACCGCGCCGAGGTGGAGCGCAACATCTACGTGTGTCCCAAATGCGGCCACCATATGCGCCTCACGGCGCGTCAGCGCTTGGATTCGTTCCTGGATGCCGGCAGTGGCGTGGAGATCGGCGAGAACGTGGAACCGGTGGACGCGCTGCGTTTCCGCGACAGCAAGAAATACAAGGACCGCATCGCCTCCGCTCAGAAAGCGACCGGTGAGAAGGATGCCCTGGTCGCCATGCGCGGCCGGCTCAAGGGCATGAAGGTCGTCGCCTGCGCCTTCGAGTTCAACTATATGGGTGGATCCATGGGTTCCGTGGTGGGCGAGCGTTTCTTGCGTGCCGCCGAAGCGGCCCTGGAGGAGAGCGCGCCGCTGGTGTGTTTCTCCGCGAGCGGCGGCGCCCGCATGCAGGAGGCGCTCATCTCCCTGATGCAGATGGCCAAGACCAGCGCGGTACTGGCCAAGCTCGCGCGCCAGGGGGTGCCTTTCGTCTCCGTGCTCACCGATCCCACCATGGGCGGTGTGTCCGCGAGCCTCGCCATGCTGGGAGACCTGAACGTGGCGGAACCCAAGGCGCTCATCGGCTTCGCCGGGCCGCGCGTCATCGAGCAGACGGTGCGTGAGACCCTGCCCGAAGGCTTCCAGCGCAGCGAGTTCCTGGTGGAGCACGGCGCCATCGACATGGTCGTCGACCGTCGCGAGATGCGCGACAAGTTGGCGAGCATCCTCGCGATGCTCACCCGTCAGGCCGCTCCTCAAGAAGCCGAAGCCTAAGAAAAGCCGCCGCTCCGCGGCCCTCCCCATGCGCTTCAAGACCCTCGACGAGTGGCTGGCCTGGCAGGAACAGCTGCACCCCAATCCCATCGACCTCGGCTTGCATCGGGTCCAGCGCATGCTGGGGATCCTGGGGCTGACGAAGCCCGACTACCGGATCCTCACCATCGGCGGCACCAACGGCAAGGGCTCCAGCGTGGCCTTCGCGGAGACGATGCTCCTGGCCGGGGGTTACAAAGTGGGCGCTTATACCTCGCCGCACCTGCT
>DASYZF010000030.1:0-6938 GCA_035946515.1 Gammaproteobacteria bacterium
AGGAAGGTGGAGACCAACGCGCCTCTCCCCCAGCCCCCGCAGTTCCTCGTCGGCTGTCCGAAGCAGTAGCGAGGGCGAAGGAAGGCGGGATCCCCGGATCCATCCTCGTCGGCTCTTCGACTGAATCCCTGGAACACCAAGCGCATTCCGACGGCCCTTGTCGGACAAAACGCAGCTGCGAGCAGCATGGACCCGGTCCAAACTCCGTGTCGCATACCGAAGCCCCGGCGGGTTTTTCATATATGATGGCTTGTGGACCGGCCGCCGGTCTGACCCTTGCCTCTTGGGCCCCGTGAGGAGATCTATGGCGAACGACGACAGCGTGACGGGATCGGCTGGTGCACAAGGCCCGCAAAGCCGGCGCCCGAAGTTCGCCCCGGGAGACGAGTTCCAGCGCACCCTGCGCCGGCGGGTCGATGAACTCATCGCCGCCGCGGGCCTGCGCCGTCGCGACGATCCGCGCATGTACCTCAAGATCGGCGTGATCCTCGCCGCCTTCGCGCTCTCCTATTGCCTGCTGGTGTTCGCGGCGCATGCCTGGTGGCAGGCCTTGCCGCTCGGCTTGCTGCTGAGCCTGTCCATCGCCGGCATCGGGTTCGACATCCAGCACGACGGCGGCCACAAGGCCGTCTCGGACCGCCCCTGGATCAACAAGCTCGCCGCCATGAGCCTCGACCTCGTGGGCGGCAGCTCCTATGTGTGGCGCTGGAAGCACGTGGTCTTCCACCACATGTACGTCAACATCCACGGCCACGACACCGATATCGAGCTCGGCATCTTCGGCCGCCTGTGCCCGGAGCAGCCGCGCCGTGCCGTCTACCGCTGGCAGCAGTGGTACCTGTGGCCGCTCTACGGCGTGATGGCCGCCAAATGGCATTTCTACGACGACTACCGCGACGTGATCCTCGGCCGCATGGGCGAGAACCGCTTCCCCCGGCCGCGCGGCTGGGAGCTCGCCGAGTTCCTGGGCGGCAAACTCGTCTTCATGACGCTGGCCTTCGGCATCCCGCTCTTGTTCCATCCCTTCTGGGTGGTGCTGCTGGGTTACCTGCTGGTGGCCTGGGTGGTGGGGCTGCTGCTGAGCGTGATATTCCAGCTGGCCCATGCGGTGGAAGAGGCGCGGTTCCCGGCGCTGGAAGCCGGGCATATCCGCGAGCCCTGGGCGGTGCACCAGGTGGGCGCGACGGTGGACTTCGCGCATTCGAACGGCTGGGTGTCATGGATGGTGGGCGGGCTCAATTTCCAGATCGAGCACCACCTGTTCCCGACCCTGTGCCACCGGAACTATCCGGCCATCGCCGGTGTCGTGGAGCAGACCTGCCGGGATTTCGGCGTGCCTTATGCCGCGAACCCCAGCTTCGGCGGCGCCGTGGCCTCCCACTTCCGCTGGCTGAAGCGCATGGGTGCGATCGCCTGAAACCGGTGCGCGGGGCTGGGGCTCCGCGTCTGCTGCCATCGCGCTACACTGCCCGGATTGCCGCGCGTCCTTTCTGCGGATCGGGTGGGGAACGATGGAACACTCCTATATCGCTATCGGGATCCTGATCTCAGGGCTGCTGATGGCGCCCATGGGCGCCGGCGCGGCGAGCCCGGAATCCAGGTCCGCCCAGGCCTTCGTGCAGGACTTCTATACCTGGTACGGCCAGGAGGAGAAGAAGGAGCACGGCATGGCCCTGAGCGATTACGCCATCAAGACGAAGCCGCAGCTCTTCAGCGCGGCGATCATCCAGGGGCTTGAGGAAGACGAAGCCGCCCAGGCCAAGGTGCCGGGTGAAGTGGTGGGCCTGGATTTCGATCCCATCCTGAATGCCCAGGACGATTGCGGGACCTATAAGGCCGGCAAGGTGAAGCGGGTGGACGACGGCTACCGGGTCGAGCTCTTCGACCATTGCTCCGATGCGAAACCGCCGCGGCCCGCGGTCATCGCCGCCGTCCAGAAGCAGAAAGGATCGTGGGTGTTCGTGGATTTCATCTACCCGGGGTCCGGGGACCTGTTCTCGGAGCTGCAGGCCCTCAAGAAAGAGCGCGAACGCTCAGGCAAGGGGAAATAAAGGAAGAGTCGGCTGGAATCGGGGGGAGGGTAGTCACCGCATCCCGGTTGTGGTTCCATCTCCATCAGGAGCAGCGCACGCGAGCGCGCTACCCTGCGTTGTACCCATGCGCCATCCGATGCATGGCTGTCACAAAAAATTCATGAATTCTGCGCATATATATTTTGTCAAATGCGCGGTTCGTGAGCCCGGCGTCGTTCAATCCGCGTCGAGCGTGAAGCCCATGGGTTTGAACCAGAGCTGCTTCCAGCGCGCCACTTTCTCGTCGGGCCCGAGCTTCTGGGGCGAGGCGGTCACTTCCGGGCCGAGCGTCACGCCGTGGTCGATGATGCGGGCGTTCACCGCGGCATAGGTCTCACCGCCCTCCCGGTAAGTCACACCGATGAGCGCGCCGCAGTTCCGGCAGAGCAGGAAATCCGCCGTGTTGCTCCCTTGCCGGTAGGCCTTGAGCTGCTGGGGGTCTTTGACCTCCAGCGACAGGGAGCCCTCTGCATCGGAGATGTAGGCGGCGGCATGCCGGGTGCAGAAGCTGCAATCGCAGGCCCGGGGCTGGTAGTCGCGAGGCTCCCGGCTGAGTCCCAGGACCACCCGCACGTTCCCGCAATGGCAGCCGCCCGTGATGCTGTTCATTCAAGGTGCGCCGGCTTTAAGCCGCCCCACCCAGGGCCGCTGGATGGCGTAGTGGGGTACGCTGGTGGCTGACTCGGTCTTCACGCTCAGGAGCCCCCGCCGCTTAAGATGCATCACGGCACGCTGCACTGAAGGCTTGGAGAGCCCGGTCTCCATGGCCATGGTGGCGTAGCTCAGCTGCACGCTGCCGCGGGAGGTGAGCGAGAGGCGGCGCCATAGATAGAGATAGACCAGGAAGGCCGCGGGCGAGCGGTCATGCCCCACGAGGTCGGGCATGAGGATGTCGATGAAATGCGGATCGAAGGGGATGGCCATCTGTCATCACCATTACTATAGTCATCATGATAACAGCCGGCCCCGGGCGTGCCAAACTTCCCTTAGTACCGCACCGCCAGCCAGAGGGCACCGCATGATCACCCACGTGAAGTTCGTCAGCATCCCGACCACAGACCAGGACCGCGCGCTCAAGTTCTACACCGAGCAGATGGGCTTCCGCCTGCTCACGGACCAGCCCTTCGACGGCAAGCAGCGTTGGATCGAGCTCGGCATCGGCGGCTCCGAGACCAGGTTCGTGCTCTTCACCCCGGACGACCAGCGCGACCGCATCGGCGGTTTCTTCGCCGGCGCCCTGGCCTGCGACGACGTGGCAGCCACCTACCGGCAGCTCACGGCGAAGGGGGTGGATTTCGCGTCTCCGCCCCAGAAACAGCCCTGGGGCGAGTTCGCCATAATGAAGGACCCGGACGGCAACCAGTTCGTGCTCTCCTCGAGGTGAGACCATGGCATCCGGCATCTTCAAGAAGCTGAACCTCACGGACCAGAAGGGCATCTGCGTGCTGGGTGCCCCGGATTCCTTCCGCCGGGAGCTCGCTTCCCTCAAGGGCGTGAAAGTGGCCGCGAGCCTTTCGGCCGCCGGCGAGGTGGTGTTCGCCCTGGCCTTCGTCACCCGGAAGGCGGAGGTGGACAAGGTGGCGAAGGCCCTCGCCAAGAAGGCCCAGGGCGATGCCATCGTCTGGTTCGCTTATCCCAAGGGGACGTCCAAGAAGTACCGATGCGACTTCAACCGCGATACCGGCTGGGATGTCCTGAAGAAGAGCGGTTTCGACACCGTGCGCCAGGTGGCCATAGACGAGGACTGGTCCGCCTTGAGGTTCCGCCGCACCGAGTTCATCGGCTCCCGCTGATATAGCCGTCTCCGACCCTCGCCCGGGCGTTTCCATAATGCGCCCGCACGCCTGTCATTTCCCCCGTGGCATAATCCAGGCAGCTTCGAGTCATGGCGAATAAGGAGAATCTCATGAACATCAAGCCGCTTTTCACCGCCACCGCCACCTGCGTCGGCGGCCGCAACGGCCACAGCGAGGCTTCGGACAATTCGGTCTCCGTGGACCTCTCGGTGCCGAAGGCCATGGGTGGCCCGGGCAAGCCCAACACCACCACGCCCGAACATCTCTTCGCCGCCGGCTACGCCGCCTGCTTCGGCGGTGCGCTGGATTACGTGGCCACCCAGCACAAGAAGAACGCCAAGGGCGCCGCCATCACCTGCAGCGTGACCATCGGCCCCCGCGACGCGGGCGGCTTCGGGCTCGCGGTGAAGCTGCACGTGAAGGACAAGAGCCTGCCCCAGGCGGAACTCGCGGGCTATGCCAAGGAAGCCCACGAGAAGATCTGCCCCTACTCCCACGCCACCCGCAACAACGTGCAGGTGGATCTGGAGATAGAAGGGGCTTGAGCGGGACTCAGTACGCTTCGGGCGGCAGATAGAGGGTGTAGAACATGGCTTCTTCCCGCTCCATGTCCTGGCTGAGCTTCTCGCCCACGGCCTCGATGTCGTGCTCGAACTGCGCGAGGCTGGACGCGTCCACCGGCTTGTCCCGGTAACGGTCGAGGAAAGCCGCTACGCCGCGCTGGGCGAGCGCCGAGCAGGCGTGCATGTCTTTCAGCGTCTCCTCGCCGTCGCCCCCTCTGATGTGTTCCGCCAGGTAGGGGTGCAGCCGGTCGCGCTCCTGCTTGAGGTGGTCCTCCAGGGCGAACTCGAATTGCTCCAGGATAGAGCCGGTCTCGTCATAAGCCCCCAGCTGGGCGGCGCTGCTGGCCTCCACCAACAGCAGGTTGAGCGTGCGATGCTGGTGGGTGAGGGCCATGACCAGGGAGGGGTCGTAGCGCGTCTGGAGATAGCGCGGCGTCCGCCATTCCGCGGGGAGCCCAACCTGCTTCAGGAACTTGCCGAAGAACTTCTCGAGCATGGTGACGGCTATCTTAGCCCTGGCGGGCGAGCTGGCTATCAGTAGTGTAGCCATCCGGGCGGGGAGTTATGTGAGGTCCGTCTCATGTCCTGAGGATCCGAGGCCGGGGCAAGCCCGGCCAGCCTCCAGGGGCCGGCCGGGTAGCGTCTTTCAGCGCGCCGGGGTAAAGGCCTGGGCGTAGCTGGCCTTGTCGTCCGCATACACGATCCACACGAGGTGGGTGGCCGGGTCCACGGCGACGGAATGGGTGCCCTTGGGGATGGTCACCTCGCCCAGCACCGTGCCCTTGGCGGCATCCACCGCCACGAGCCGTCCGCTGCTCGGGATATAGAGCATCCCCGTGCCCGCGTCGAAGGCGGTCTGGTCCACGCGTCCGTCGCCGATGTCGATGGCGGGCAGGCTTTTGCCTTCCGGCACCGAGAACACCGAGACCTTGGCGCTGTGACCGGCCACGTAGAGCTTGCCGCCTTCGATGTCGAGGGTGAGGCCGTGGGGCGAGTCCGTGGCCGGAGCGGGCCAGGTGGCCATCACCTTGTCTTTCCGCAGGTCCACCACCGCCACTTCGTTCTTGTCCTTGATGTTGAGATAAAGCCGATGGGCGGCGGAATCCATGCCCATGATCTCCGGCACGCCGGGGATGTCGACGTGTCCGACGATGGCGTCCTTCCGGGCGTCGATCACCCAGAGTTCCGTGCCATCGTCATGGGACACGTACAGCTTGTGGCTGTCCGCATCGTAGGCCATGTCGTCGGTGGGGCCGGCGGTGGCGATGAACCCCGTCTTCTCCAGCGTCTTGCTGTCGATGACGGCGACGCCCTGGATGCCGCCCGCGAAGTACTTGCCGTCCGCCGTGTCCACGGCCACGCCGGAGGTCTTTTCCACCGCCGGGATCTCGCGCAGCAGCTTGTCGCTGTCGAGATCGATGACGGTGAGGGCGCCGGCCTGGCTGTGGGCCGCCAGCAGGCGGTGCTTGGCCGCGTCCACGGTCATGAGGTCGAAACGCTTCGCTTCGGGAGAGACCTGGACAGGGGTCTCGGCCGTGAGCGGCGCGGCGGCCATGGCTTGGAGGCTGATGCAGCAGGCCGCGAGGGCCAGGGGCAGCAAGGAGAGGGTCTTGGCCTGCATGGGAAGCTCCTGTGGATGCGGGTGGGGCTAGGGCGCGAGTATAGGGCAGGGCAGGGAGGCGCCAGCTTAACTTTTCTTAACGGAGCTACGGTGCGGCCCGGCTAACGCTTCGCATCCCGCTCCTGTTAGCCTGTCCCCCTGCGGCAAAGGAGGCTCTCCATGAAGATTTCCGGCAACACCCTGCTCATCACCGGCGGCACGTCCGGCATCGGCCGCGCGCTCGCGGAAGCTTTCCACGCCGAGGGCAACCAGGTGATCGTCGCCGGGCGCCGCCAGGCGCTCCTGGACGAAGTGACGAAGGCCAATCCCGGCATGAAGTCCGTGGTGCTGGACGTGGAGGACGCCGCTGCCATCAAACGCTCGGCGGCCAAGCTACTCGGGGATTTCCCGGCGCTCAACGTGGTGGTCCACAACGCCGGCATCATGCGTTCCGAGACGCTCGCCAAGGGCGAGCTCAAGGATGCGGAGGCCATCATCGCCACCAACCTCCTGGGCCCCATCCGCCTCACGGCGGCGCTCCTGCCCGCGCTCCTCAAGCAGCAGCAGGCCACCATCATGACCGTGACCTCCGGCCTCGCCTTCGTGCCCCTGGCGCTCACGCCCAGCTACAATGCCAGCAAGGCGGCCATCCATTCCTACACCCAGGCCATGCGCTACCAGCTCAAGGACACCCCGGTGCAGGTGATCGAGTTGGTCCCGCCCTATGTGCAGACGGACCTGCAGGGTCCGCGCCAGGCATCCGACCCCACGGCCATGCCCCTCAAGGACTTCATCGCCGAAGCCATGGCCCTCCTCAAGTCCTCGCCGGACGCCGCGGAGATCCTGGTGGAGCGGGTGAAGGCCCAGCGTTTCGCCGAGGCGAGCGGCAGCTACGACGCCTTCTTCA
>DASYZF010000031.1:0-2866 GCA_035946515.1 Gammaproteobacteria bacterium
CCCGGGCCACGTCCCCATGCAGCTCATCAAGGAGAACATGGACCGGCAGCTCAAGGTCTGCCACGAGGCTCCTTTCTATACCTTGGGACCGCTCACCACCGACATCGCCCCGGGCTACGACCACATCACCAGCGCCATCGGCGCCGCCATGATCGGCTGGTTCGGCACGGCCATGCTCTGCTACGTGACTCCCAAGGAGCATCTCGGCCTGCCGGACAGGCAGGACGTGCGGGATGGGATCATCGCGTACAAGATCGCCGCCCACGCCGCGGATCTTGCCAAGGGCCACCCCGGCGCCCAGGTGCGGGACAACGCCTTGTCGAAGGCCCGCTTCGAGTTCCGCTGGGAAGACCAGTTCAACCTGGGCCTCGACCCCGAGAAAGCCAAGAAATTCCACGACGAGACTCTCCCTAAGGAAGCCGCCAAGCTGGCCCACTTCTGCTCCATGTGCGGCCCGCATTTCTGCTCCATGAAGATCACCCAGGACGTACGGGAGTACGCGGAGCGGGGGATGGCGGAGAAGTCGAAGGAGTTCCTGGCGCAGGGTGCCGAGGTCTACAAGCAGGGCTGATTCCGCCGCTTTGGCAGGATCTGTGGGATAGTTGTCATTCCGGCTATCGCGCCCCCGCCTAGGCTACGCTCATGCGCCACACCCGACCCCGCGGTCTGCCGCGCCCACGTGCTTCCGCCCCGCAGCGGGTGGTGATGTTCGGTTATGCCAACGCCCAGACCCTGGATGTCATGGGGCCCCTGGAAGTGTTCGCCCGCACCGCCCGTTGGCTGCAAGACCACGGCCTCACCCGCGAACCTGCCTATGGCACCGAACTCGTCTCGCTCAAGCCGGGCCTCTTCCCGGTGTCTTCCGGCGTGAAGCTCCTGGCGGAGCGCAGCTATCGTGAGGTGAGCCGCGCCGACATCCTGCTGATGGCGGGAGGCTACGGCTATCGCCCCATCCAGGAGGATGCAGACGTGCTGCAATGGCTGCGGCGCATGGCGCCGCGGGTCAGCCGCCTGGGCTCGGTCTGCAACGGAGCGCTGATCCTGGCCAAGGCGGGCCTCCTGGACGGCCGTTCCGCCACCACCCACTGGGACGACATCGCTGAACTGGAGAGCCTCGGGCCGCGGATACGGGTGCAGCGCGACGCCATCTATGTACGCGATGGCCGCTTCTACACTTCGGCCGGCGTCACCGCCGGCATGGATATGGCGCTTGCCATGGTGGAGGAGGACTGGGGCCAGCGGGTGGCGCTGGCGGTGGCCCAGGCTCTGGTGATGTTCCTGAAGCGCCCCGGCGGGCAGTCGCAGTTCAGTGCGCAGCTCGCGGCCCAGTTCAGCGAGGACGACAAGCTCCGGGAACTCCAGCTCTGGATGCTGGATCACCTGGATCAGGATCTGTCGGTACCGCGGCTCGCGGCACGCATGGCCATGAGCGAACGTAACTTCGCGCGCCGCTTCACCGCCTCCGTGGGGGTGACGCCGGCCCAGTACGTCTCGAAGATCCGCCTGGAAGCGGCGCGGCGCAAGCTGGAGGAGAACGACATGCAGGTCTCGCAGGTGGCGCGCCGCTGCGGCTTCGGCACCCACGAGACCATGCGCCGGACCTTCGTCACCGAGCTCGGGGTCTCCCCGCGCGACTACCGCGAGCGGTTCCGTAGCGCGGCCGCCTGAACCTCACTCCTTGGCGTCGGGCAACTGCGTGAGGGTCAGCGGGCTCGACTTGCCGTCCTGGGTATAGGTGCCGGTGATCTTGTCGTGGGCTGCATCCGGCTGACCGCTGAAGCTGGCGGGATGACCATCTATGGCGAAGGCGAGCTCCACCTTGTCGCCATCTTCCTGCAGCGTCACGGGCACTGCGCTGAGCTTACGGGTCGGGATGTCCGCGGTGATCGTCGTGTCCACGCCTCGGGTCGCAATCTGTACCAAGAGCTGCACCCCCGGCGCGATCTCGCCGGCCCACCGCTGGCGCCAGACTGGGATGTTCGTCGCGGCGATGCTCTGGTTGGTCTTCCAGCCGGTGCTCTGGTATTCCATGTAGTCCGCGGTCCTTTGCGCCACCTCGGCGCCGTATAACTCGGCCACCACGTGCAGTGCCAGGTCCACGCCCGAAGTGAGACCGCCGGCAGTCAGGGTGAGCGGGTCCGCTTGGACGTAACGCACCGAGCGCTGCAGCTTCACGTCCGGGAACTCATGGCTGAACTGGTCGTAGTACCAGTGGTGCGTGGTGGCGGGCTTGCCGTCCAGGAGCCCCGCCTGAGCGAGCTTGAAGGCTCCGGTGCACACCGAGAACATGATCTTGTGGTCCGCATGCAGCTTCTGCAGCCAGGCGCTCAGGCCCGGACCACCGGATTGGGCGCCGATCACCACCACGTCCGGCTCGGGGGCATCGGCGAAACTGTAGTCGGGAGTGATGTCCAAACCCGGATGGACGCTGCCACCGCTGGTGTGCAACGGGTCCTTGGAGGGAGCCACTGTATAGAGATCGAAGGGCATGACCATGTTGCCATGCTCGTCCAGCATCACGTCCTGGAACACTTCCCATGGCCCGGCGAAATCGATGACCGTGGCGCCCTCGCTCAGCACGAACGCCACCTTGATGGGTCTGGCGTGAGGCAGGGGAAGGGTGGCGTCGGCGCCGGCGCTGACGAGGCAGGAGAGGATCAAGCACAGGGCCGGAAACTTCATGGCACATACTCCCGTAAGGACTGCAGATGAAGGTACTTTAGGCCCCGGGGCTTGTGGCGGGATGCCAAAGACCCCACGATTTCTGCCAGGGCCGCGCCATGTAGGCGGGGTTCCGCCATGATTGGCGACGTCCGTTCCGGAGGTGAGGGCCCATGCCGATGCTGATCGATCTGAGCCACACCGT
>DASYZF010000032.1:0-3034 GCA_035946515.1 Gammaproteobacteria bacterium
CACCGTGGACGGACACGACGTGTTCACCAACGCCAGCATCGGCATCGTGATGAGTGCCGCCCATTACAACCATCCCGACGAGATCCTGCGCGACGCGGATACCGCCATGTACCGCGCCAAGGCGGCCGGCAAGGCCGGTTACGTGGTGTTCGACGACGCCATGCACGAGAGCGCCAAGGCCAACCTGCGGCTCGAGACCGAGCTCAGGCTCGCCCTGCAGCGCGGCGAGTTCCGCGTCCACTACCAGCCGGTCATGGACCTCTCCGCGAACAAGTTGTCCGGCTTTGAGGCACTGATCCGCTGGGACCACCCGACCCAAGGCCTGCTCGGCCCGGAGAAGTTCCTGGGCGTCGCCGAGGAGACCGGACTCATCATTCCCATGGGCTGGTGGGTAATGGAGACCGCCTGCGCACAGTTCGTGAAGTGGAAGAAGAAGTTCAAACACATGGGCGAGGAGCTCACCATCAGCGTGAACATCGCCAACCGCCAGTTCGCCCACTGGGTGCTGCCGCAGCGCGTGGCACGGGTGCTGGACATCACGGGACTCAAGGCCAAGAACCTGTGCCTGGAGATCACCGAGACGGTGTTCATGGACAACCCGGACCTGGCCATCGAGACCATCGCACGGCTCAAGTCCGTGGGCGTGAACCTGCAGATGGACGACTTCGGCACCGGCTATTCGTCCCTCTCCGCGCTGCGCCGCTTCAAGATCGACACCCTCAAGATCGACCGCTCTTTCATCACCGGCATCGAGCGCGCCCGGGCTGACCGCGCCATCGTGCGCACCATCACGGTGCTGGCCGCGGACCTCGGCATGGACGTGGTGGCGGAAGGCATCGAGAACACGCGCCAGGTGGAGCTGCTGCGGGCGCTCGGCTGCCGCAAGGGCCAGGGCTACTTCTTCTCCAAGCCCATGTCCACGGGCGACGTGGAGAAGTACATGGCGGCGCTCGCCCCGCCTAAGTAAGCCTCAATCCCATCCTGGTTCCGAATATTCCTGGAGTCGGGCTGCCGCCACCGGCTTCGTCCACAGACTCACCCCCACCAGCATCAGCACGTTGGCTGCGAGGCCATAGATGCCTTCGTGCAGCGGCAGCGGCCGCCAGGCCGGTTCCAGCAGGAACACCATGTTCACGCCGATCCCCGCCAGCAAACCCGCCATGGCACCGGCGGCCGTGGCTCGCTTCCAATAGAAGGTGGCGATGAGGGTGGGGAAGATCTGCGCCACGCCGCCGTAGGAACCCAGCAACAGCGCCACCAGCGAGACGTGGGAAGCCACTGCGAAGTAATAGGCGACGGCGGCCACCAACAGCACCAAGACGCGGATGAGACTGCGTTCCAGCCTGTCGCTCATGGGCCGGGGCCAGAACGGCATCAGCACGTCGCGCACGCCCACGGTGCCGGCGGCGTGCATGATGGCGTCGCCCGTGTGCATGGACGCGGCCAGCGTCCCGGCGGAAGCGAGCCCCACCAGCCAGGGTGAAAGCCCGGCGTGCTGCAGCATGAAGGGCAGGATGGTGTCCGCCTCCTTCACATCCGCGAAACGCAGCACGGCGCTGAAACCGATGATGAGGATCGGCACCATGAAGATCTGCATGGTGGGATAGAGCACCACCATGAGCTTGATGCTGCGGTCGTCCTTGGCCGCCATGCTGCGCATGAAGAAGTGCGGCCAGCAGCAGAAACCCAGCACCGAGATGAGGATCGCGGAACTGTAGCCCCACCAATCCCAGGGAGCGCCGCTGCCGGTGAGGCCAGGCGGTACCAGCATGACACCGTGTGGGCTCGCTGCGATGGCCTGGAACATGGCCTGCACGCCGCCGTAGAACTTCCAGGGCAGGTAGAGCCCGAATATCCAGCCGATGGTCATCATGGCCAGCCCCATGAACACACTGGTCCAGCCCACGCCCATCATGCCGCTGTAGAGCACGTAGAGCGTCACGATGCCGTAGGCCAGCAAGGCGCCCTGCCACTCCGGCAAGGCACCGTGGCTCGCCACGGCGAGGATGAAGCCCACGCCCTTGACCTGCAGGGTGAGGTAGGGCACCAGGGCCACGAAGCTGAGCAGGGCCACCGTCACCTGCAAGGACCGGCTGTCGAAGCGGTGACCCACGATCTCCGCCTGGGTGAAGAACCCTAGGCGTGCGCCGAGGCGGCGCGCTCTCGGCCCCAGGAAATAGAACGGGATCATGCCGAACATCCCGTAGACCAGGATGTAGAACGCGGCTGCTCCCCGGGAATAGGCCCAGCCCGGCCCGCCCAGGAAGGCGAAGGAGGAGAACACCGCGGCTCCCAGCACGAAATACAGCAGCACCGTGCTCAGACTGCGGCCGCCGGCCACATAACCCGACACGCTCTTGGCGACGGACAGGCCCGGCACCATGCCGAGCAGCAAGGCGATGCCGAGATAGACGAGACAGGGTATGAACTCAATCGGCATGGCCGCCGTCCCTCCCCTCCTCCGCCACCCGCATGTCGGCGCGGAAGGTCAGCAGCAGCACGGCGAACACCGCCAGCAGGCAGAGCACGATCCAGGCGAGTCCGAAGGGGAGCCCGAAGAGATAGGGCTCGATGCGCGCCGCCGGCAGGTAACCCGGCCAGATGCAGAGCCCCAGGAGCAGCAGCACCAGGCCCAGGAAGAGCTTGTGCCGCCGCGGTGCGCCGCCGGTCCGCTTCATATGACCCCCTTGTTCCTCTGGCTCAGGCTCTTTGCTTGTCTTGGGTCGCGCTCGCCACCCGGTTGCGGCCGCCTCGCTTGGCCGCGTACAGGGCGCGGTCTGCTTCGTTGATCAGGGCCGCCACGCTCTCGGTGGCAGGTCCGGCGGTGGCCGCGCCGATACTCACGGTGATGCGTATGTCCTCGGGCTGGCCCGGTATCCGCAACTTCTCGACTGCCTCCCGCAGGCGCTCGGCGGCCTCATGGGCCAGCGCCGCCGAGGTCTCGGGCAGGAGCACCACGAACTCCTCGCCGCCGTAGCGACCGATCACGTCCAGCTGCCGCAGGCTCGCCCGGCAGGTGCCGGCCAGGATGCGC
>DASYZF010000033.1:0-6603 GCA_035946515.1 Gammaproteobacteria bacterium
CGCATGGGCGTGCTGATGGCGAGCATCCGCACCGGCAACGCCCTGCATCCCACCAACCTGCACGTGAACAAGCAGCTCTATCCCAAGGACCGGGTGCAGGACCGCGTGCCGGAACCGGGCTGGATGGAGCACTGGCTCAACGAGCAGATCCGCTTCGACCGTGAGTGGCAGGAGCAGGTGATCGGCCGCATCCTGCAGAACCTGTCCCTGATCCTGAAGACCAAGTTCGAATCGGTCCGCGACCTGCAGCAGTACCGCAAGCAGCTCGCCAACGCCGCCGCCTGAGGATCGCGACGTTATTATGTAAGGCACGCGGCCTTGGCCGCGTGCCGCGTCATATACTCCTTCCATGGAAGCCGCCAACAGACGCTTGTCCGCCGGTGTGGTGGTGGTCCGGGATACCCCCGAAGGTCTGCGTTACCTCCTGCTGCGCGCCTACCGCCACTGGGATTTCCCCAAGGGCATGGTCGAGGCCGGCGAGGAACCGCTGGATGCCGCGCGCCGCGAGGTGGCGGAGGAGACCGGCATCGCCACGCTCGAGTTCGCCTGGGGGGAGGATTTCCGCGAGACCCCGCCCTATGCGCGCGGCAAGGTGGCGCGGTATTACCTGGCGCGCACCCCCCAGGCGGAAGTGCTGCTCGTGGCCAACCCCCAAACCGGCATCCAGGAGCACATGGAATACCGCTGGGTGGACCATGAGCAGGCGGTCTCGCTCGTCACCCCGCGCGTGAAACGCATCCTGGACTGGGCCGAGGAGCGCCTCTCCCGGTCCTAAAGCGTCAACGTTTGCCTTCCTCGAGCGCTCTCCCGTAGAGTGCCGCCCCGCTCCGGTCAGCACCGACACCTACAAGGAACGGACATGTCAAAGGGAACCCTCACCGCGCTCTTCGCTCTGCTCGCCTGCGCTGCGCTCCCGGCCCACGCCGGGCTGTATGACGCCTACTCCCCGGACAGCACGCGCCTGGTGCTCGAGGGCGGCCTCACCGGCGGCGGCGACAAGCTCGCCACGGTGCAGTTCACCGACGGCGACACCTCCTCCATCTACGCCGGCAACTCCGTCTTCGGTGACGTGGGCGTGCTGCACACCTTCGGGTACTCCGGCTTCAGCTTCAAGGGCACGCTCGGCTACGCCTTCGACAGCGTGCACGCGAGCAACGGCAACTTCACCTTCGACTACCTGCCCATCGACCTCATGGGTGTGTACAGCATCGGCGACCACCACCTCGGCGCCGGTCTCACCTACCACGCGAGCCCGAAGCTGACCCTGGACGGCTTCGGGCCCGACGCGGACTTCGACAGCGCCACGGGCCTGGTCCTGCAGTACCAGTACTGGCTGTTCGCGGTGCGCTACACCGACATCCGCTACAAGGTGTCGAGCTTCTGCAACGCCAAGTGCAGCTACGACGGCAGCAGCCTGGGGTTCGTGTTCAGCTACGCGTTCTGAACGCGACGGGGGTCTCACATGCTGAAGAGGATGGTGGCGGGCTGCTGCTGCGCCCTGCTGACGGCGGCTCCCGCCGCCCTGGCCCATGACGGCGGCTACGCACCCGGCACCGTGGAACCGTCCCTGGAGACGGGCGTCGCCTTCGGCGGCGACCGTCTCGCGGGCGAGCATGCCATCGTAGGCGGGGACAACTCGCTCTACGCGGGCAACAGCGCCTACGTGGTGTTCGGTCCGCAGTTCAACTTCGCCGACTCCCACTGGAGCCTCAAGGCCATGGGCGGGATCCAGCACGGCTTCATCCTGTCCCACGTGACGAGCCCTACCTTCACGCGCTACCCCCTGGACCTGCTGCTCCTGGGCAACCACGGGGACTGGCACTGGGGCTTTGGCCTCAGTTACCACCTGAACCCGAAGCTCAGGCCCCAGGGCGACGGTCCGGACTTCTCCTTCCACAACGCCCTGGGCGGGGTGCTGGAAGCCCAGTACCAGATCTTCGGCATCCGCTACACCAGCATCCGCTACACGAGTTCCGGCGCCTGCCCCGAGTTCTGCCGCTACGACGGCAGCACCCTCGGTCTCTACATCAACTTCGTGTTTTGATTTGATCTGAAAAATCCATCCGCGCCACGCTTCCCACTCGCGCGGATGCCCGGGGCGATCATCCTGATCGACCGGGCGGCGCATGCGCTGAACCCCTGGATTTTTCAACTCGGCGAGTCCGGCACTTTTTCCTTCGGGCTCCTGCTCGCCTCCGCCGCGCCTTGCCCGCGCCGCGAGGTGGCGGAGGAGACCGGCATCCGGGAGCACATGGAATACCGCTGGGTGGACCATGAGCAGGCGACGGCGCCCGTCACGCCGCGCGTGAAGCGCATCCTGGATTGAGCCGAGGAACAGCTCTCCCGATCCTGAGTGCCGTTTACCGCGCTCCGCCGCCCTCGCGTTTCGTAACCTGGCCCCAAGTGCACTTCACAAAGAGACGTTTTTGTCAGGCGTTCCCAGCCACTCACGCCAATTACGGATGCAGGGGGTTCGCCGGCGGAACTATACCGGTACTACGGGGTCCCACCCGACTGGGGCAGCGCGGCATCTTTAGGTTTGCGCATCGCCCTCTTGGCCATGGGTAGCCATGCCGTAGGCCGGGAGAGTCGCTGTCCGGTCAGCAGTGAAGTTTCCACTCCACATGCAGGGACAACATCATGAGCGTTGATCGCATCGCCGAAAACATGAAATGCCGCCACCTTTTGCCGCTGATCGCGGCCTTGGTGGTGGCGGGCCTGGGTGCGTCGGCGGGTCTTGCCGCGGCACCCGCGGGCACACCCTGTACGCTTTGCCTGTACGGGCCGGACAACATGGCTTTCGATGCGGCCGGCGACGTGTATCTGGTGGACAGCGATCATAAGACCCGTTCGCGGGTACTGAAGCTGTCGCCTGAAGGAAAGAAACTTGCCGAATGGCACGTGTTCCCCTTGATACCGGGCCGCGACAACGGTCCGAACGGCATCGGACTCGACGCGGACGGCAATATCCTGGTGGCGGATGCCCAGGGTGTCTTGAAACTGTCGTCGACGGGCAGCTTGCTCACGACCTTCGGCACGCAGCCGGAAACCTTCGATGACGAAAGGCACCTGGCTGTCGGCCGGCAAGGCGATATCTTCGTCACCCAGGCCCACGAGAACCTCATCCAGCGGTTCTCCCCGGACGGCAGGCTCGTGGCGAGCTGGAAGCGCGGTCAGGGCTCCGGTCGGGAGCAGTTGAATCGCCCGGAGCAAATCTCGGCCGCACCCGACGGCAACCTGGTGGTGCAGGACTGGGGCAATCACCGCATGGTGACCCTGTCGCCTGCAGGACGCACGGTCTCAACGTTCGATGCCACGAAAGACGTGCCGCTCAAACTCGCTTCCATCTCGGGGGCCTGCGTGGACCAGGACGGGAACATCTATGTGGCGGACTACCAGCTCTACCGGGTCCAGGAGTTCGACCCGCACGGCCGCCTGCTCACCACGATCCAGAACACGCCGGGAAACGTCCTCTTCGAGACCGCACCCTATAGCCTCGCCATAGACTTGCGCGGCAACCTGTATTCCGGCGACGGCCTCAGCGTCGTCAAGTATTCCCGCGACGGTAAATTGCTGGCGCGCTGGCGCTAGCGCGTGGAGTTCGTCGCGGCATACAAGCCAGGCACCAGGGGCAGCCATGCCACGTGCCGCAGTCGTGGAGCGATCCGCTAGAGACCGAGGACCGCCAGCAACGCCACGCAGCTGATGAACAGCCAGAGCACGACGCCCTGGATGAGCGGCTTGTAACCCACCGCCCGTATCGCCGCCACCGACAGGCTCGCGCCGATGCAGAAGAGGGTGTAGGCGAAACCGGACTTGGCCACGTAGGCCAGGGCCGGCGCCCAGTGACGCACCGGCGGCAAGAGGTCGCCGGCGAGGGACGCCAGCAGGAATCCCAGGATGAACCAGGGCAGCGCGATGCGCCGCGGCGTCTTGGTCTCGCCCCGCTTGCGGAACAGGAACGCGGCCGCGAGGGTCACGGGCACGATCCACAGCACCCGCGAGAGCTTCACCACCATGGCGGTCTTGAGCGCTTCCTCGCCGTAGGCGGCGCCCGCCCCGGCCACGGAGGAGACGTCGTGGATGGCGATTCCCGCCCAGGTGCCGAACTGCCCCTGGGAGAGGTGCAGGAGATGCCCCAGCACCGGGAAGAGATAGAGCGCCACGGCGTTGAGCAGGAACACCGTGCCCATGGCCACGGACATCTCGCTGCGCTCCGCTTCGACCGCGGTGCCCACGGCGGCGATGGCCGAGCCGCCGCAGATGGCGGTGCCGGCGGAGATCAGCAGCGAGGTCTTGCGCTCGATGTCGAGCAGCCGCGCGAGCCAATAGCCCAGGGTGAAGGTGGTGAACAGGGTGAGCGCCGCGAACACGATGCCGTGCAGGCCCACCCGGAACACGGACACGAGGTCGATGCCGAAACCCAGCAGCACCACGCTCACCTGGAGCAGCAGGCGCACGTAGCGCCCGCCCTGCTCGCGATAGGGGTTCTCCAGGGTGAGGGCGAACACGAGTCCAAGCGCCAAGGCGATGCCCGGCGACACCCAAGGCGTGCAGCAGAACCCGAGACCCAGGGCATAGATGCCGAGGGCGAGACGGCGATGGCGGGCGGCGGTCTCGATGTCAGTGCTTCTTGTTCAGGAGCGGGACGAGCTTGGGCCAGACGTTGTCCAGGACCTTGGGCTCGCCTCGGGCCTCTGGGTGTTCGCCGTCGGCCTGCAGGAGCTCCCGGTGCTGGGCGACCCCGTCCAGCAGGAAGGGCAGGAACGGCAGCTGGTAGCGTCTCGCCAGCTCCACGTAGGCGCCGCTGAATTCCCGGGTGTAGCCCGGACCGTAGTTGGGCGGCATCAGTATCCCCAGCAGCACCACCTTGGCTCCCGCCTTCCTTGAAAGCGCGATCATCCGCCCCAGGTTATCCTGCATGAGCTTCACCGGCAGGCCCCGCAAGCCGTCGTTGGCGCCGAGCTCCAACAACACGATGGCGGGCTGGTGGTCCTTGAGGGCATCGGGCAGGCGCGCGAGGCCGCCTTCGGTGGTCTCACCGCTGACGCTGCCGTTCACCACGGTATAGTCATAGCCCCAAGCCTTGAGCCGCGCGTCCAGGAGCGCGACCCAGCCCTGGGAGGTCTCGAGGCCGTAGGCGGCGCTCAGGCTGTCGCCCCACACCAGGATCACGGGCGCGGCTGAGACCCGTGCCGGGACCGCGACGCAGCAGGACAACAGCAACCACAGAAGGAAGCGGCTTCGCATGTCCAATGATCTTCCCGGCAGCGCGCTCCTGCGCGCGGAGCGACTCGGCAAGCAGGTTAACAGCCCCGACGGCGTGTTGACCATCCTTGACGGCGTCTCCCTCGATATATACCCCGGCGAATCCGTCGCCATCGTCGGCCCCTCCGGTTCCGGCAAGTCCACCCTACTCGGCCTGCTGGCGGGCCTGGACGTGCCCAGCGCGGGCGCGGTGTGGCTCGACGGCGAGGCCTTCAGCGCCCTGGACGAGGATGCGCGGGCCCGGCGCCGCGCCCGGGAGATCGGCTTCGTGTTCCAATCCTTCCATCTCCTGCCGGGTTTGACGGCCCTCGAGAACGTGATGCTGCCGCTGGAACTCGGCGAGGGGGCCGACGCGGAACGCATCGCCCGCGAGGTGCTGGAGGCGGTGGGCCTGGCGAAGCGCGCCGGCTACTACCCCCAGAAGCTCTCCGGCGGCGAGCAGCAGCGCGTCGCCATCGCCCGGGCCTATGCCACGCGGCCCGTGCTGCTCTTCGCGGATGAGCCCACCGGCAACCTGGACGCCGTCACGGGCCAGGTGATCATCGACCTGCTCTTCAGGCTCAACGCCGAGCGCCGCACCACCCTCGTGCTCGTGACCCACGACACCGACCTCGCCTCACGCTGCGACCGCACCCTGCACCTGCATGGCGGCCGGCTGGAGCTTTCCAGATGACCCTGCTGCGCCTCTCGCTGCGCCAATACCGCCGCGGCTGGAAGAGCGGCGAATACACCGTGATGGCCGCGGCGCTCGCGCTCGCGCTCGCTGCCGTGTCGGCCGTGGGCTTCTTCACCGCCCGGGTGCAGACCGCGGTGACCGAGCAGGCGGGCGAGAGTCTCGCGGCGGACATCCTGCTGCAGTCCGGCGAACCCCTGCCGCCGGAGCTAGCGCGCAGCGCCGCCGCGGCCGGCGCCGCCACGTCCCGGGTGATGGACTTCCCCACGGTGCTGCTCTCGGGCGACGCCACCCAGCTCGTGGACGTGCACGCGGTGACGGCGGGCTATCCCCTGCGGGGCCGGGTGCAGCTGTCGGACCTCCCCTTCGGTCCCGCCCGTTACGCCGCCGGCATCCCCGCGCCGGGCACCGCCTGGGTGGACCCGCGCGCCCTCGGCACCCTCAAGCTCCAGGTCGGCGACACGGTGTCCTTGGGCAGTTTGCGGCTGCGCGTGGCCGCCGCGCTCGTGTACCTGCCGGACGGCGGCTTCGGCTTCTCGGCCCTCGCTCCCAAGGTGGTGCTGAACCAGGCGGACATCCCGGCGAGCGGCCTCGTGAACGCGAACTCCCGGGTGGACTACAAGCTCTTGGTGGCCGGAGCGCCGGACGTGGTCGACGGGCTC
>DASYZF010000034.1:0-13992 GCA_035946515.1 Gammaproteobacteria bacterium
GGACGGTCATTTACCGCCCACGTAGATGACGCCGCCCTTCATCACGAAGACCGGATGTTCAGTAGCGTGGATATCCTTGAGCGGGTTGCCGGGCAGGGCCACGATGTCGGCGAACTTGCCCGGCTCCAGGGTCCCCACCGGCGGCTTCACGCTCTTGTCGGTGCGGTTGCCGTAGAGCAGGTCCGCCGCCTTGGCGGTGGCCGCCATGAGCGCTTCGGCGGGAGTCATGCCGTTCTTCACCATCAGCCAGAACTCCTGGGCGTCGAGGCCATGGGGTTCGACCGCGGAGTCGGTGCCGAAGGCGATGGGTACGCCGATCTTCACCGCGTGCTGGAACATGATCTGGGATTGGGCCGCGGCCGCGAGCGCCTTGGCGCGGATCGCCGGCGGATAGGTGTCGGCCTTCTGACCCACCCAGTAACTGGCGTACAGGGTCGGCACCAGGTATACGCCCTTCTCCTTCATCTGCCTGAGGGTGTCGTCCTGCAGGAAGGTGCCGTGCTCGATGGAGTCGACGCCCGCCTGGATGGCCATCTTGGCGGCCAGGTCACCGTGGCAGTGGGCCGCCACCTTGCGGTGCCAGGCATGGGCCTCGGAGATGATGGCGTCCATCTCCGCCTGGGTGAGTTCCGGCACATCCACGGGATCGGAGAGCGAGAGCACGCCGCCCGAGGGCATGAACTTGATGACCGTGGCGCCGTACTTCATCTGGTAGCGCACCGCGGCGCGGCACTCCTCGGGTCCGTTGCACACGCCCTGCACCGGCCCGTAGGGCGGCGCCACGTTGGGCGGCAAGTCCTGGCCGTCGGCGTGGCCGCCGGTGGAACCGATGGCGTAGTTGGAGAAGATCATGCGCGGGCCCGGGATCACGCCGGCGTCGATGGCGTGGCTGAGGGCCGCGGCGATGTAGTCGACGGAGCCCACGTCACGCACGCTGGTGAAGCCGGCGTCGAGGGTCTGCTTGGCATACTTGGAGGCGTAGAGCGCCTGTTCCGCGGGGGAGCGCGTCTGGTCCTGGTAGAAACCCTTGTACCAGTTCTCCTCGAACTGGCCGTCCAGGTGCACGTGGGCGTCGATCATGCCGGGCATGAGGGTCGCGTCCCCGAGGTCGATGACCCGGGCGCCGGCCGGAACCTCGAGGTCCGTGCCGACGGCGCGGATCTTGTCGCCGTCCACCACCACCATCCCGCCGTCCACGAGCTTGCCGGAGACGGAATCGAAGAGGTGAGCGGCCTTGAGCACGGTCACCTGCGGCCCCGATTGGGCGTCGTCCGCCTGCGCGAACGGCGCGCCGGCGAGCAGCATGCTGAGCAAGGAAGCCAGGAATGCGACTTTTCTCACGACGGACTCCTTTTGCGGGGACCTGGGGAGTGAAACGGGGCCCGCCATGGTTCACCCACGGCGGGCCTCTGTCAAATCGGTGCCGCGCTTGCCTAGGGTCCGACGCGTTTCAGCACCACCTCGTTGTACTTATGCACCTCACGCAGCTCGGCGATGCCGCCCTTGCCGTCCGGTACGAAGATCATGGTGTGGATGCTGCCGGCCTGGAAATACACCAGCGGCGAGAGCGGGATGAGCGCGGTGGCGGTCTGCTCATCGGCGCCGCCCAACAACGCCCCCTCGCGCAGATACACGTGATAGCTGTGCTTGGACTGGGGCCCCACACGGTACTCGCCCACGAGCGCCGGCCAGCCGGTCTTGTCCACCGGCACCGGGTCCATGTCGCGCGGCACCACGGTGACGTGGCTGGCCACGATCTTCCAGCCGGTGAGCTGCGAGCGGTACACGTCGGTGACGGTGTAGCGGGTATGCAACTGCTGCCCCTGGACATCCTCGTGCTCGTCGATGACGTAGTCGACCACCGCGCCGACGGTACCGATGGGCAGCACCTTGAGGTCGATCACCTTGAGATCGCCGCTGGAGCCGGGAGGCAGCGGGCCCATGACCTTGAGGACCTCGGCCTTGGTCTCCACCTTGCCGTCTTCGTCGCTGATGACGGCGTCGCTGGCATAGGCCTTGTCCCACACGGCCTTGTTGCCGGGCGCCAGGGCGTCGCAGAGCGCCTGGCTGTTCTGCTGGAACCAGGCCGGGTCGGGGATGGCCGGCTTCTTGGCAGCCAGGGCGCCGCTGCTCGCGGCGGCCATGGATACCGCGAGGAATATCCGGGCGATGTGCATGCGATGTCTCCCTGCTGGGTACGGATGATCCGGGACGAGGACTTTAAGACCCGGCGGGCGGCGCGGAGTTCCGCTCATCGGTCATCACTCTGAAGTCATGACGGGCGTCACTTGCGGGCTGGGAGCCAGGCTCCTAGGCTAGCCCCACCCATACCAACCAGGGGGACGCCATGGACCACAACGCGGATACCCGACCCTCCCACTACTACTGCAGCCGTGCCGTGACCGGTCTCGTGGTGGTCACCGTGGGCGTGCTGTTCCTGCTCAGGAACTTCGGCGTGCCCCTGCCCTTCTGGGGCCTGCACAACTGGTGGGCGCTCTTCATCCTGCTCGGCGCCGTGCCGCCCCTGGGCTATGCCCTCGCCAGACTGCGCCAAGTGGGGCGGCTGGACGCGGGGGTGCTGCACGGCTTCCTGTCGGCGGCCGTGGTGGTGATGGTGGCGCTGATCTTCCTGCTCGACCTGTCCTGGGAACGGTGGTGGCCGCTGTTCGTCATCTATGGCGGCCTATGGATGATGGTGCGGGGCGAGCGGCGCTGGCGCCGCGACGACTGAAGCGGCACGGCGATCAGAGCCCGGGCAGGGGCCCCAGGTCCGAGAGCACGGCCTTGCCCATCCGGTACTCGTCGCAGCTCAACAGGTAGCGGCGGCCGCCCTTTATATAGATGGTGGTCTCGTCAGCGCTCTCGGGCAGGATGGGATAGGCCACCTGCGGGGCCTTCTTGGGGGAATAGCACTCGAACTCCAGGTAGAACACCCCCTGTTGCAGCCACATGCCCTGCTGCGTCACCTGGGTATCGCTGGGCTCCAGCACGTGGTCGCTGTGGGGCGGCGTCGACAGCCAGAAGTAGTCCGCATCCGAGGCCTTGAGGAAGGCGCTGAACGGCAGGTCGGCGGGATCGGCGGGCGGGCCGGCGAGGATCGACCCGGGCTGGCTGGCGCAACCGGCGAGCGCCAGCAGCGCCGCGAGGAGCGGCAGGCGGACGATGGCGGCGATGGCTATCCCCCGGTCGAACATGGGGGGATTCTACTTCAGCGCCGGGCTGGCTCAGCGGTTCTCGTGCAGGCTGAAGTAGAAGGTCGCGCCCTTGCCCTCCTCCGCCTCGGCCCAGATGCGCCCCCCGTGGCGCGCGACGATGCGCTGCACGGTGGCGAGACCGATGCCGGTGCCCGGGAACTCGTTCTCCGCGTGCAGGCGGTGGAAGGGAGTGTAGAGCTTCTGGGCGTGCGCCATGTCGAAGCCGGCGCCGTTGTCCTTCACGAAGAAGGCGGTGACGCCCTGGTCCAGGCGCTTGCCGACCTTGATCTCGGCGTCCTCCCGTTTGGAGGTGAACTTCCAGGCGTTTCCCATGAGGTTCTCGAGCACGATCTTGAGGAGCCGCGCGTCGCCCTCGGCAGCGAGGTCGGGTTCCACCTTGACCCGGCAGTGCCGCGCCGGCTCCCGGTTCTGCAGCTCCGCCCCGACTTCGAGGGCCAGGGCATCGAGGCGTACCGTCTGGGTCTTGAGGGGGGCACGGCTCACCCGGGACAGGCCCAGGAGGTCGTCGATGAGCTCGGACATGCGCTTGGTGGCGCCGCTGATGTAGCCCAGGAACCGCTTGCCGTTTTCGTCCAGCTTGTCGGCGTAGTCCTCCACCACGAGCTGGCTGAAACCGCCGATGCTGCGCAAGGGACCGCGCAGGTCGTGGGACACGGAATAGCTGAACGCCTCGAGTTCCTTGTTCAGCGCCTCGAGCTCGGCGGTGCGGTCCCGCACCCGGTGTTCCAGGTCCGCGTACACGCGCACGTTCTCCAGCGCCACGGCGGTGGTGTCGGCGAGGGCCCGGAGCAGCTTGACCTCGTCGGCCGTGGGCATGTGACGCTCGGCCCAGTAGTTGCCGATGGCGCCGATGGGGTCGAGGGTGCGGATCGGCACCATCGCCAGGCTCTTCACGAAGGTGGGACGGTAGGCGTCGTGGGGGATGCGCGGGTCGGCGTAGATGTCCTCGATCACCGCCGCCTCGCGGTTGAGCATGGCCCAGCCGCTGATGCAGGTGGACATGGGGAAGCGTTGGCCCTTCCACAGCGGCGCGATGGCGTCCTCGTCGGCATAGAAGCACTTGTCGCCGTCGCGCAACACGAAGGTGGCGCCGTCCGCGCCGGTGAGTTCGCGTGCGGCATGCCGCACGATGGCCTGCACGCTGGCCAGGTCACGCGCCAGGGACAACTCCTGCACCACGATGACCAGCCGCTCCATGCCGCGCAGATAGGCCGGCCCCGGCTCGTGGGGGAGATCGCGCGCGTGTTCCATGGCGCGCAGTATGACCGAAGCCAGGGTGCCGAGTTCGGTCTTGCGCACGAAGCCGGTGGCGCCCTCCGTCTTGAGGCGTGCGATGTGCTTGTCGTCGGTGGAGCCGGACACGAACAGGAAGGGTACGCGCCGGCTGCGGCGGCGGGCGTGGCGCAGGGCCTCGAGGCCCTCGAAGTCCAGGCCGCGGGTGTCGGACAGGATCACGTCCGGGCGCTCCGCATCGAGCGCATCCAGGTATTCATCGCGGGACATGACGAGCCGGATATCGCAGTCCAGCCCGGATTTATGCAGCGCGCGTCGCACCAATTCCGCGTGCGCCGGATCGTCTTCCACGTGGAGGATATGCAGACTTCCTGTCTCGCTCATGGCTCGGCTCCATAATCAGGCGCAGCCCGCTGCGCGTTGTCGCCATCCCTGCAACCTTTCACATCGTTCATGGATGATACACCCGTTCGACATAATGTTATGGGAACGGAATCCCTAGCGCCGAATTTTAACTCTATCAGGCAGTTACCTGATCAGCACCGCCCAGGAGGAGCGCGGTACCACTGGCCAGCAGCAGCGCGGCGGCGGCGACCAGCAAGGTCGTGAGGCTGCCGGAACCCTTGGGCAGCAGGCTCACGCACAAGGGCCCCAGTATCTGTCCGATGGCGAAGGCGGCGGTGAACCGGGCCATGAGCCGTGAGGGATCCTGCGGCGCCAGGCGCCGCGCCTCCTGGATGCCGGCGGACGTGATCACCATGAAGGTGCCGCCCACGCACAGGGCCGAGAGCAGGATGCCGGCGAGACCCTGCAACAGCACGGGCAGGATAACCCCTACCCCCATGACGACATGGCTCACGCCCCACACCCGGCGGTTGGAATAGTGCAGCATCAGGCGCCCCGCCAGCAGCGTGGAGACGAGCGCGGCGAAACCGAACACGGGCCAGGCCCAGCCGAAGAGTGCGGGATCCGGCAGGCGTTGCTTCGCCATGGCGGGCAGGAAGGTGGCAGGGATGATGTAGCCGAAGCCGAATACGCCGTAGGCGAGCGCGGTGCCGAGCACCTGCCGCGGGTCGACGGAGATGCGTAAAGCGGTAGACGCCGCGGCTGTGGGCGGTTTGTCTCCGCCGAAGACCGGCAGGACCAACAAGCTCAGGAGCAACGCCGCCGCGCCCAAGGCGAACCAGGAACGCTCCGCAGACCAGTCCCAGTCGAGGAACAACAAACAGAGCAGGCCCGCCAGCATGATCCCGAAACCCACGCCGCTGAAGAGCAACCCGCGCAGGCCGGGCGCTCCTGCCGCCGCGAGTCGATGCAGCGCCCAGGCGGAGGTGAACACCAGCACCCAGGCGCTGGCGACACCTGCCAAACCTCGCAGCAGGATCCAGAAGACAGGCAGCTCCGTGAATGCCATACCCGCCGTCAGCACGGCGGTGGCGAAGAGCGAGAGAGAGATGATCTTCCCGGGCGCCGCCCGCAGCCACGCGGCGGTGTAGGCCCCCAGGAAATAACCAAGGTAGTTGGAAGTAGCGAGCCAGCCACCGAGGACCAGACTCAGGCCATGGTCTTTCTGCATCATGGGCAGGAGCGGCGTAAACGCGAAACGGCCGATGCCCATGGCCACCGCCAACATCAAGGCCCCTGCCAAGGCAGGCCACAGGCCTGAGTTCGTGCGTGTGTTCACAGGCTTTGTTGCAACTCCATGCGGCCCCGCGACCTCACGCAGCCTGGGTGGACTCCGAGTCTAGCAGCGCGGCGGATGCCATGCGGCCGAGGAACACGCAGATGAGCACAGCCACCGCCTCCGCCTCGGTCTCCAGGACGAAATGCCCTGCTTCCAGAAAATGGACTTCGGCCTCCGGCAGATCACGCCGGAAGGCCTCCGCCCCTGCGGGCAAGAACACGGGATCGTGCCGACCCCAGACCGCCAGCAGCGGGGGTCTCTGGGTACGCAGATAGGCCTGGAACGCGGGATACAGCTCCACGTTACGGCGATAGTCCAGGAACAGGTCGAGCTGGAGCTCATCGTTGCCCGGCCGCGCCAGCAGCGCATCGTGCAGCAGCCAGGCTTCGGGTGCCACCAGCGCCGGATCCCGGGCGCCGGTGAGATAGAGCTGCTTCAGGCGCTGCGGGTCAAGCAGCGTACGCATGGCGGCACGGTTCTCCACGCTCGGCACCTGCCAATAGCGCTCCCACAGTTTCCAGCCCGGCCCCAGGCCCTCCCGGTACAGGTTGCCGTTCTGGCTGATGATGGCCGTGATCCGCTCCGGATGGGCGAGTGCCAGACGCATGCCGACGGGCGCCCCGTAGTCGAATATATAGAGGGCGTAGTGCGTGAGACCGAGCTTGGCAACGAAGCCTTCCAGCACCTCGGCCAAACGGTCGAAGCTGTAGGCCCATGACACATGTCCTGGCGCATCGCTGCCGCCGAAACCCAGGAGGTCGGGCGCGATCAGACGGTAGCGCTCCGCGAGCAGAGGCATGAGCCGGCGGAAATAGTGGCTCGAGGAAGGATAGCCGTGCAGCAGCAGCAATACCGGCGCGTCGACCGGTCCCGCCTCACGGTAGAAAATCCGCAGGCCATCCAGCTCCACGCTCAAGTGGCGGACGGCCGGCTCGGTACGCATGAACTCGGTACGGTAGCGCATGGCAAGAGCCTCCCTGGTGATTCCGGGGCGGCGGAGCATCGTGTGCCGTGGCCGCTCCTCGTTTGCGGTTCTCAATGCCCAGCGTCGGCCACGGCACCGGCCGCGGGCGCGTTGCGCCGGGCCAGCCAGATTACGCCGATGAGCACGAGGTAGATGCCGCCCGTGAGCCAGGCGAAGTCGTCGGTGGCCTGCATGAAGGCCTGCTGCTTGATGGAAGAGGCGATCTCCGCCAATCCCTGGGCGGTGTTGGCACCGATGGACTGCAGGGCCGCGAACTGGCTGTGGCCCACGCTCACCACTTCCGAGAGACGCGCGTCATGCAAGGCCTCGCGTCGATCCCAGAGGGAGATGCCGAGGGAGGCGCCGAAGCCCGCGCCCAGCATGCGCATGAAATTGATGAGGCCGGAGGCGCTCGCCACCCGCTGCGGCGGCAGGCCGGCGAAAGCCATGCTCATGAGTGGCACGAAGAACAGCGGCATGACAGCGCCGAACACCAGGCGCGGCAGCATAAGCTGCTGCAGGGTCACGCCGGTGGTGTAGTTCACGGTCCAGAAGGAGACCGCGGCAAAGACCGCGAAGGCCAGGGTGGTGAGTATGCGCAGGTCGAAGCGCTGCATGAGTACGCCCATGAAGGGTGCCACCGCCACCGCCAGGACACCGATGGGTGCGGAAGCGATGCCCGCCTGGGTCGCGGTGTAGCCCATCTCGGTCTGCAGCCACAAGGGAAAGATCACCACGTTGGCGAAATAAGTGAGATAGCCCAGGGTGATGGCTATGGTCGACACCGTGAAGTTGCGCTGCTTGAAGAGCGTCAGATCCACGATGGGATGCTCCTCCGTGAGCTCCCAGGCCACGAAGAAGCTCAAGGCCACCACTGACACCACAGCTAGCACGCGGATCAGCGGCGAGGAGAACCAGTCTTTGTCGTTGCCCTGGTCCAGGAGCACTTGCAGGGCGCCAACCCCGACGGTGAGCAACACCAGACCCATCCGGTCGATGGGGTTCTGCGCCCGCTCGGTCTCACGCCCGCGCAGCAGGCGCCAGGTAATCCACACGGCCACGAGGCCGATGGGCACGTTGATGTAGAACACCCAGGGCCAGCTGTAGTTGTCGGTGATCCAACCGCCCAAAAGCGGCCCCAGCACCGGGGCCACCACCGCCGTCATGCTCCAGATAGAGAGCGCGGTGCCGTGCTTCTCCTTGGGGTAGTTGTGTAGAAGCAGGCTCTGAGATAACGGGATCATGGGCCCGGCCACGGCACCCTGGAGCACCCGGAGCAGCACCAGGGCCGAGAGGCTGGGAGCCAGGCCGCAGGCCAGCGACAGCAGCGAGAACATCAGGGTCGCGGCGATGAACAGCCGCACCTCGCCGATGCGCCGCCCCAGCCAACCGGAGAGCGGCAGGAAGATGGCCATGCTCACCGTGAAGGAGGTGATCACCCAGGTGCCCTGGTCGGGGCTGATGGCGAGGTCGCCCGCGATGGTGGGAATCGCCACGTTGGCAATGGAGGTGTCAAGGATGTTCATGAACACCGCGAGCGACACCCCCACCGTCAGCAGGATGAGGTTGAACCCCGTGATGGGGGCCTGGTTACCGGTCACGGCGGCCGTCCAGCTTGCTGGTGGTCGCCACGAGCGGCGCGCCACCCACGGCGTTGGCACGGATGATCTGGGCGATGAGATCGTCGGCACCCGCGAGACGCTGGTCGTACACCGGCGTCACGTACTGGGGGTCATCCGCCAGGGCCATGGCCGGGACGTCGTTAGCAGCGCGGGTGTCCACGTCCGCGACCATGGAGAGGCCGATGCGCAGCGGGTGGCGCTCGATGTCGTCCGCCGCGAAGCGCACGCGCACCGGCACTCGCTGCACCACCTTGATCCAGTTGCCGGTGGCATTCTGGGCCGGCAAGAGCGCGAAGGCGCTGCCGGTACCGGCGTCCACGCCGGCCACGATGCCGTGGAAGGTCACACTGCTGCCATAGAGGTCGGAGTGCAGCTCCACGGGCTCACCGGGGCGGATGCGATCGAGCTGGGATTCCTTGAAGTTGGCGTCCACCCATATCTGGTCGAGGGGCACCACCACCATGAGCGGGCTGTTGGCATCCACGCGCTGGCCGATCTGTACCCCTCGCTTGGCGATGTAGCCCGACACCGGCGCCACCACCGTCATGCGCTGCAGGTTGAGATAGGCGGCGCGCACCGCGGCGGCGGCGAGCTTCACGTCGGGATGGTCCATGAGGGCGGTGTTGGCGAGCTGAGCGCGCACGGCGGCGAGCGACTGCTGCGCCTCCACCACGCTGTGCTCATCGATCGTCACCGACGTGGCACTGTGCTCCAGGGCGCTGGTGGAGAAGTAACCGCGCTTGTTCAGGTTCTCATGGCGCGCGTAATCGGAACGGGCCAAGGCCAGGGCCGCCTGCTCGGAAGCCTCTTTGGCATTGAGCTGCTTCTCGGTGGCGTAGAGCTCTTCCACGTGGCGCACGGTGGAGGCGAGCTTGGCCTCCGCCTCCTGCAGTGCCACCTTGGCGTCGGAGTCATCCATACGCACCAACACCTGGCCCTGGTGCACCTGGCTCGTCTCGTCAGCGAGGATCGCGGTCACCGTGCCCTGGGCTTCCGCCATCACCGGCACGGCGTTGCCGGCCACGTAGGCGTCGTCGGTGCTCTGGTGGAAGCGGCCGGACACGGCCCAATAGATCCCATAGGCCACGGCCGCGGCGGTGAAGAGCCCGGCGAGACCCAGGAGCGCGCGACGACGCTTCTCGTTGCGGGGAGCGGTGGTATTGAGGTTCTGCTGTGTCTCGTTAGCCATGGCCATCTCCTGCGATGTTTCAATTAGTTGACCGTTTGGTCAACTTATGGTCAAAAAAAACCGGTGTTAACTCTTATGCGACCTGGGATTTCGGTGCGGCGGGTTGGGCAGCCCCCAGCAACCGCAAAGTCTGTTCATAGAGCCCCACGAGCGGTTCCGGGCTGTTCTGGATGCGGGCCCGCGCCATGGCTCCCTCGAACAGCGAGTACACCGCCTGGACCGACGCCTCCACGTCCGGGACATCGATGAGGCCCGCATCCGCGGCGTCGCGGATGGCGGTCTCGAAATAACGGCGCTTGCGCTGCAGCACGTGCTGAGTGGTCTCCCATACCTCCGGATCCACGCTGTCGCGGCCCATGGCGACGCTGAACCCCAGGCAACCGAGCACCTGCTCGCCAACCTTCTGACGCTGCACCTGGATCTCGTGCAAGGCCGAGTAATACAGCTTAAGACGTTCCAGCGGCGGATTCGTGACGGAGAAAGCCCTGTCCAGTACTGGGCGGCTCTTGGTCTGCCACCAGTCCTCGATGGCCGCCTTGCTCAAGGCCGCCTTGGATTCGAAGTAGTGGTAGAAGCTGCCCTTCTTCACGCCCGCCTGATCGCAGATGGCGTCCACGGTCACCGCGTTGTACCCGAGCTTCCAGGTCAACGTGTTGGCCGCTTCCAGCAATCTCTCGCGTGCGTCGCTGACTCTTCCCATGGCATCCACCTCAACGATGGTCAAAAGTATAGTTGACCGTTTAGTCAAATTCAAGAAAAAATGAATCCTTGAAAATCATGGACTTATAGAAGCTGAATCAAAGACCAAGGCCAGGAGGCATCTGTTCATAGAGGTTGCTGTCGCCGCCGTGACCCTCGAGATGGAGCCGTTCCACGAAGCGGAAGCCAAGCTTCTCCAGCAGGCGGATGGAGCTCACGTTCTCGGGATCGGTGATGGCGAGGATGCGCGTCAGGCCGAAGTCACGGCGACCCTGGTCGAGGCTGGCCCGGGCCGCCTCATGGGCATAACCCCGGCCGCGGTGCCGCGCCAGGAAGGCGAAACCGATGTCCGTGTACGGCAGGCTGTCGCGCTTCAGGAGCCCACACATACCCAAGGGGACGGTATCAGACTTCGAAGCAACCTTGTAGAGACCGAAGCCGTGCCGGGCGTACATCTCCACCCTCACCTTCTCTATATAGGCACGAGCGCCGTCCAAGTCGTGCACGTTCCGGTCGCCGATGAAGCGCAACCAGTCGGGCTCGTTCACGAGTTCCAGGATGAAGGGTGCATCTTCCGGGCTCAGCCTGCTCAAGACGAGCCGCTCGGTGTCCAGTATCCGCATGCGGCACCTAGAAGTGGAAGCCCAGGATGAACTTCAGTACCCAGCGATCCGAAGCGGTGGTGAGCCCACGGCCGATGCCGGCGTTGAGATCCATGCTCTTGCCCAAGTCGGTGTCGAGGACCGCGTAGAGCACCTCGCTGTCCTCCGAGAGATGCCCGAGGTGGGAGAACTCGCCCAGCTCGTTGTAGCTCTCCAACCCCAGCTGGTAGCCGCCGTCGGTCAGGTAGGCGAGTTTGCTGTCCACGTCCAGAGAGGCCGGCCCTGCGAAGGGAGCAGTGCCGGTCCAGTCCAGGTTGGTGTTGAAGGCGAACAGCCAGCGGGACCAACGATAGCCGTAGATGCCCTTGAGCTCCGTGCCCCAGGGCTGGGGCGAGACCCTCAAACTCGTGTCGCCGATCTCCAGGTTCGCACCCCAGAAGGCCCCTTGCTGCTCGTCGTGGGGCGCGATGAACTTCAGCCGGAGCTTGGAACCATCGAAGGTGGGATCCCGGCCGGGCTGGCGGGTGGTGAGCACGTAGAGTCCGAGTTCGAGCGTGTCGGACAGGCCGTAGTAGAACTCGGGTGTGAGGCGATAGACGTGTTCCGGCGCCTCGGCACCCGGGTAATCCGGGGTGGAGCTCCCCGAGACCACATAGTTGTTGTGCACATCGGTGCCGAAGTTGCCCGTCCCCACGAGGTCATCCAGGTAGACCTGGATCTCCTCGGGCGCGGCCCGGGTGGCGCTGCTCGCGGACAGCAGCAGCAACGCGGCCAGCGCCCGCGCCTTGCCCATGTTCAGCGCCGCGACTCGCGCAGCATGTTCACGGCCAAGCCCGCGAGCACCGTGCCCATGAACCAGCGCTGCGCCCGGAGCCAGAGGGGACTCCTGGCCAGGAACCCGGCGATGGCCCCGGCGCTGGCGGCGACCAGCCCGTTGATGGTGACGCCCACGGTGATCTGGATGCAGCCGAGCACCAGCGACTGCACGAGTACGCTGCCGCGGGCCGGGTCGATGAACTGCGGCAGGAGCGCGAGGTAGAGCATGGCTACCTTGGGGTTCAGCAGGTTGGTCATGAGGCCCATGGCGATGAGCCGGGGCGGTCTGTCCTGGGGCAGCTGCCGCACCTCGAAGGGCGAGCGGCCGCCGGGCCTCAGCGCCTGCCAGGCCAGGTAGAGGAGATAGGCGGCGCCGGCGAGGCGCAGCGCGTCGTAGGCATAGGGCAGCGCCACGAAGATGGCGGTGATGCCGAAGGCGGCGAGCAGCATATAGACCACGAAACCCATGCCCACCCCGATGAGGGAGATGAGCCCGGCCCTCGGGCCCTGGCTTAGGGAGCGTGACACGAGGTAGATCATGTTGGGGCCCGGAGTGAGCGCCATGGTCAGGACCACGAGGGTGAAGGCGATCAAGGCGGCAAGACTGGGCATGGAACGGGCCTCCTAAATATATGTGCGGTATCGATCTCAGCGCTTGACGGAATCTGCGGTCTGGCCGAAGAGCACCTTGCGCTCCTCCTCGCTGATGCTGCGGGAACGGACGTAAGGCGGCTCCACGCCCTCGTAGCTCTTCACCACCGCCGGCCGCGCCTTCACCTTCTCGAACCAGCGCTTGAGCTGCGGGAAATCCTCGAGTCTCTGGCCGTGGGGCTCATAGGGCACGATCCAGGGATAGATGGCCATGTCGGCGATGCCATACTCCCCCACCACGTACTCGCGCCCGGTGAGCTGTCTGTCGAGCACGCCGTAGAGCCGGTTCACTTCCTTGGTGTAGCGATCGATGCCATAGGGGATGGGCTCGGGGGCATATACGCGGAAATGACCCGCCTGCCCCGCCATGGGTCCCAAACCTCCCACCTGCCAGAACAGCCACTTCAGCGCCTCGATCCGGCCGCGCAGGTCCTTGGGGATGAAACGCCCGGTCTTCTCGGCGAGGTAGACCAGGATCGCGCCGGACTCGAAGATGGGGATGGGCGCGCCGCCGTCCGCCGGCGCGCGGTCCACGATGGCGGGGATCTTGTTGTTGGGGGAGATGGCCAGGAACTCGGGCTTGAACTGGTCGCCCTTGCTGATGTTCACCGGATGGACGGTGTAGGGCAACCCCGCCTCCTCCAGGAACAGCTTGATCTTGAGTCCGTTGGGCGTGGCGGCGTAGTAGAGGTCGATCATGACGGCTCCTGACCGGCCGCAATGGCCGCATCGGAACCGATTATAAGAGAAGCTGCCGTCAGCTGCGCTTCATCATGCCGCGCACCGAGGTCCGGTAGCTGGCGCTGGAGTGGAATACCGCCCCATCCTGCATGGTGATCTCGTAGTCCCCGTGCTGCCGTGGCTGCATCTCCTTGATGTAGCGGACGTTGAGCAGGGCCGAGCGGTGCACCCGGATGAACTGGTCGCAGCTCAGGGCCGTCTCGATGTTCTTGATGCGCTCCCGCACCAGGAACTCCTGCTCCACGGTGTTGACCAAGATGTGGTCACCCTGGGCCTTGATATAGCGTACCTTGGCCGTGGCGATGAACTTAATGCGGGTGCCCACCTTCAGCCTGAGGGTGTCAGCCGCGTGCCAGGAGACCGAATTGCCGACCGGCGGGGAGCCCGGGGTGACGGCGATGCCAGAGTCGCGCATGGCGAGGCGCACCCGCTGCAAGGCGCGCTGGAACCGAGACTGGTCGTAGGGTTTCAACAGGTAGTCCACCACGTTCTCATCGAACGCCCATACGGCGTGCTCCGAGTAGGCGGTGGTGATGACGATGTAGGGAGCCCGGCTGCGGTCCATGGATTTCACCA